>NZ_CP055482.1 GCF_013705725.1 Klebsiella sp. RHBSTW-00484
ATGAGTGATAACAATGAGTTAGCACATCCGTTTGATGTGACCAACACGGATACAGGGAGGACTTATCAACTGAGTCCAAACTCTTCGAAATCGGTCCAACCCATTGCTTTACTGCGCTTAAGTGTTTTTACCCCGGTGGGAACTAAAGAGAAGCGATTCAGAAATTTTGAGGTTGATGCTTCTGATGAGTTGTCGAGCATGGAACTGGCCCGGTCAGAAGGATACGATGACATCCGGATCACTGGCCTTAAGCTTTCGATGTCCACGGACTTCAAGTGTTGGCTTGGGTGCATTATGGCGTTCAGTAAATATGGATTCGCCTCCGAGAAAATAACATTGTCGTTCAATGAGTTTGCAAAAATGTGTGGTATCAGTTCTACAAATATCAACAAGCGAACCCGTTCACGATTTCAGGAAGCGCTGGCAAACCTCGCGTCCGTTGTTATTTCTTTCCGTGATTCTAAAACTGAACGCTTCACTGTCACACACCTTGTGCAGAAAGCTATGATTGACCCTAAGAAGGACACAGTAGAGCTCGTGGGTGATCCCTCGATGTGGGAGCTTTACCGGTATGATCATAAAACCCTATTAAGCTTACAGGTACTGTCGGTTCTCGCCAAAAAAGAAGCTGCACAGAGCCTGTACATCTATTTTGAGGCAATGCCTGCCGGAACGTTATTCGTTAACATGAAGCGTTTGCGTGAGCGGCTTCTTTTGACGACTCCAGTACGTACTCAAAACCAGATCATCAGAAAGGCTATGCTGGAGTTAAAATCAATAGGATACCTTGAATATCAAGAGGTTAAGAAAGGTAGAGATATTCAGTTCCAGATTTTTAAGAGAAGTCCAAAGCTTGCTCTGGCAAAACAAAGCTGATCCTCTGGTTCAGTTCGCAGAAAAGTAACTTTGGATGTAATGAGGCGTACGGGCATTCATCCAAATGCTTTTTTGGACGCCTCTGCTGATATGAATACCCTTCCCTGCTTCCCTGCTTCCCTGCTTCCCTGCTTCCTTTCTTACTTTTGCTTAAGCACCCTGGGAATTTTGAGCATTCGATCGAATGCTTTATTTAACTAATTTTCACTGAGTTAGATAACGAATACTAAGCAATTGATTTTGAATGATTTAATCAGAAGTCATTCATCCAGATGCCTTTAGATAAAACTACCCATCAACGTTTGTGCATAGTGGCTATACGTGAAAAATCCCTGTCCTTCTCATGTCACACTGAGATTTGCACAGAAAATTAAAGCCTGTAATTGTCTGGGACATGATTAGAACAGAGGCGTTTTGATAAATATCCAGTTCAAAACAGAGGTCCCATAAGTAAACATAACCTCATGAAAATAAAAGCAAATCGTTTAAAAATCCCATAGTGGTGGTGAAAAGCATTTGCTTCAATGGGGGGAGAAAAGTGACCTTTGTGAAAAGCACTTGCTTCAATGGCGACAGAAAAGTGCCTTTTGTATAAAAGCATTTGCTTGAATGAGTTTGTGTAAGGTGCCTACGTTGGAAACCCCTGGCATGAATGAGGCGGGAAGATGCCTTTAGCTGAAAAGCATTTGCATGAATGGGACAGTAAAAAGGTGCCTTTAGCTGAAAGCATTTGCATGAATGGGGCCGCAAACGGTGGCATTGGTCGAAAAGCATTTGCATGAATGGTGCAGCAAACGGGGCATTGGTCGAAAAGCATTTGCATGAATGGGATAGTAAAAGGTGCTTTTGGTTGACAGGCATTTGCATGAATGGCGCCGTAACGGTGTCTTTGACCGGAAAGCATTTGGATGAATCGACCTGAAAAGGTGCCTTTGGACTGAAAGTACCTCTCTTAATGGGATTCGATAGCTGAATTTCACCAAAAAGCATTTACATGAATGGAATAGTAAAAGTTGCCCTTGGTCGAAAAGCAACTGCATGAATGAGCCCGGAAAAGGTTCCTTTGGTCGAAAAGCATTTGCATGAATGGGTTTCGGATATGTGTCTTTGCTACAAAGGCATTTGCATGAATGAGGCTGGAAAAGGCGCATTGTTTGAAAAGCATTTGCATGAATGGGGCGACACACAGGATGTGGCTGAAAAGCACTTGTATCAATGGGAAAAGTGACTTTTTTAGAATGACATCCTTACACAGAGCTTTCTCAAATATCGGACTGGATGGTTATCACAAAAATGGTGAAGAGATAGACGATGAACTTCTTCCCTATAAAGAAAAAATAACCTGCCTCACCTTCTTCAATCCGATATACACACGGTATTCACATGTGACATTCATAGGCTAAAAAAACACCAGGCGCAATTAAGGGAAAAAAAGGGTGGTTAACAGAAAAATGAAAGAAAAATAAAAAGTATTATGCAAATGCGTTTACGTGAACTCAAATCAACACGGAGTAATTATGGAACTGACATTGAATACTAACGTTGAAAGAGAACAAACTAACGCTTTTGCATTTCTGAAGTCTAAACATGCAAAAGTGCCTTTGTTTATTCTCCTGTTTTTAGCAAGTTGCGGTTTAGCGTACGCGGGTTCCGACGACGGAGCCTTCGGCGATATCTGGGCCTACATGAGCGAAGCATTAACTGGTGCGCCGGGTAAAATCATCGCTTGCGGCATGTTGTTCTCCGTAGCTTATTTCGGCGTTGTAAAACCTAACCTTGGTTTGGCGCTGGTTTCAGCATTAATGATGCTGATTATGGCAAACGGTGAAAAAATTATCAGCACGTTCCTGGATGCTGGTATCCCGCTGTGATTTGTTAGAACAATAACGATGAGGGGGATATTCCCCCTCTCTGGAGTTTTTATGACAAGTCAGTACGAGGTACCTCCACATACCTATCGTTTCCCTTACAGAATTAATATGCCTTTGTTGATTCTATTCTGGGATGCAAAGCAATTGGGTATAACATTCGTGACTATCGCGAGTGGTAATATTTTTGATTTCTTTATAACTTCTGTAGTTGTTGCGGTTGTGTTTTGGTTTGCATATAAAAAAGCAGCTGAAGAAGGAGTTAGAGGAAAACTCAAACACAAACTGTGGTGGTTCGGCTTGTTTCCAGGGAAATCAGTGTTTAGTAGTCGTTACTTTACCGATCCATTTATCAGAAACCTCTATTCTTGATGGAGCTAAGAATGAAACTTCTCAGCAAGCTTAAAATTCCATTCATTAAAAGTGCCAGTAATGGCGATTTTGATAAAAAGGACGAGACTTCGCAAAATGGAGGCGAAGACTCAAAAGGACGCTTTCGGGATTCTAAAGCTCGCTTTAGTAAAGAGATTGAAGCTTCTGAAATTGGAATTACTTATAGTGCATTGATTAAACGTGACGAAAAACTCTTACGTGTGAATTCAATTGCTATATTAGTCATCGCAGTTTTAGTGGTAAAAAATCAATTTCTTACCGATCCTGTGACTATTGTGCTTCCGCCTAATATGACGGAAGAAGTTAAAGTTGTGGGAAATAAAGCCTCAGAGTCATATAAAACTCAATGGGCCTTATTCTTCAGTACTTTAATTGGGAACATAAACCCAACAAACATAGGCTTTGTAACAACAACCATATTGGATGCGCTTTCTCCGGATTTACAGGCGAAAACCCGTGAGTCATTACAGCAGCAGACCAATATTATGCAAGCTCGTGGTGTTGAACAGTCATTTAAACCGATCGATATGTATTATGACACCAAAAATGACATGGTCTATGTCTGGGGAACGAAATCAACGCGTTTGATTAATGTTCCGGACAAAACAGAATCATCAAAATGGACGTTTGAATGGGTGCTGGGTATGAAAAACGGACGACCACGCATAGCCTATGTAAATCAGTATTCTGGTACACCAAATATTAAGAAAATTACAATCAACGGCAAAGAACAACTGGCAACACTCGATAATCCCCCGCCGTCTACAGGTAACTAATTATGACTTCTAAAAAGGGCTTTCGCTGTCACGCGATTACAGCAATGATCTTGCTGGCAACTTCGAATGTAGTCTTTGCTGAAGACTATCAGTTACCGGCGACAGTAAATAACCCGGTTGTTATGCCTGTCGGGGCAGATGAATTTCAGAATGGTGTGAAAAATGCGATTATTAAAGAATCTGGCACCGGCCCCGCGCCTGAGACGTCACAAGCAACAAAACCGACCACTGAACTACCAAGTCTTTCACCTGCAAGTAGTGCCTCCCCAGCTGTCAATGAGATAACTGGCGCATTGTCAAAAAACCCTACGCTTGTCGGTTATCAGCAACAGGTTAAATCCGGAAATTTTGATAGTTACGGAAGACCGGCAGGGAAAGAGCCTCAACAAAATGCACAAAGCACCGGGGCCCCTTCAAAAGCAGATGAGTTATATGTAGAGGCTCGTAATCGCTACAAAGAAGTGCAGCGAGTAAACGTCCCACCGGGTGGGAATATTGTACTGCCAGTTTCACGGGGTCTGCAAAACAGAATTTCAACTTCATTTAAAAACGCATCTGTAAGTACTTCAACGCCAGGTGATGAAGCCAGTATTTTCGTTAACGGCGGCGATGTATTTATTTCAACAAACACGGATAAGCCAATTGGAATAATGCTTTCAGAAGATTCAGTGCCTGAATCGACTTATAACCTGACACTGGTTCCACTGGATGTTCCTGGTGCAATGATTTCGGTCACAACTTCTTTGAGCCCGACAATGCAGGCGAAACGTGAGACATCTTTGGATAAACATAATTATGATGAGATGCTGGCACGATCCCAGTCAGAAGAGTTGGCACCATCTGACCCTCGTCAGGATGACCATAAACAGCGGATCATTGATTTACTGACTCCGGTTGCGCTAGGTGAGGTTCCTTCTGGTTTTAGTTTACAAGAAGACCGCTTGTCACGTATACCGAGCTCAGAGCAGTCCCCGTGTAATTTCAATATGTATTCAAAGTTAGGGCAAAGACTTGTGGGATCTAGGGAATTGATAGATGTCATTCTTGTTAAAAATGACAAGCCTTACGGACAAGTTGTCGCTGATCAGCAATGTATAACTGAAGGAGTAATTGCAAGTGCTTTGTTCGATAAAGCATTTCTTCAGCCTGGAGAGGAAACCGAGCTTTACATTGTGCGGGATAAATTATTTAAAGAGCGCCAGACTCGTGTAACCACACGACCAAGCCTGATTAAAAGATAAAATGAGAAAAGCTACTTTTCTTACAGGGGTCTCATTTGGACTAGTCGTTTTTTTGGGTACCAGTTATTACTACCAAACTGAGTACATTCCAAAAGGAACAGTGAATATAGTTCCCGATGACCACCGACCGGGTGAGACAGTTGACGATGCGTTTGAAGAACATACGATAATTATAAGCGACCCTACCCTTGCGCAAAAATTCGTTGGAAGCTCAACCGAGTTTGAAAGTCGGCGCGGAGTTAAGGAAATTAAAGAAGTTGGTTCGCTTAATAATGGTAAGGATTTTGCCCCTGTTGAATCCGATAATTCAGGATTGAATTTTAAAGATAAATGGCCCAGGGCGGGTGAACCTTATATCGTGCCTCAGATGACAGAAAACGAACGAAATTTGAAAGTTAAGCGCTTCCAGCAACCAAAGAGTGGAGTTAATAATGGACATTAAAAATGCCTGGGAAAATAAAACTGTCAGAATCTCAGTAATTGGTGCTGCGTTGATTGTATTGATTATCGTTATTAGTCAATCAATTTTTTCCACTCCGGTTAAAAAAGAGAAGAAAACCCAGAAAAAAGATATGCAAACTGGGTTCCTGATTGATGATTCACAAATGACTAAGCTGAGTAACGAGGAAAGCCAGAAGACTTATAACGAAATGGTCAGGCAGAACCGCATTGATCAGAATGCGGCAAAGGCAGATCGTGATAAAGCTGAAAAGGCCCAGCAAGAAAGCAAAGTACAGATTGCCAACCTTGCTTCACAAGTCCAGCAGCTCTCGACGCAGTTGACTGACATGCAGACCTCACGAAACGGTAATCGTAATCTCGACGCAGGTGGGTCACGCAAAAACGTCAATGAGCAGGCCCCAGCAACGCCATACCAGCTAAATCCAAATGCTGCGGTGAATGGGGCTAGTTCCGGATACGCTCCGATCACACCGACCCGAAATAGCCCAATGCGGACTATCACGCAGAGTTCAATTAAGACAAATGGTTCTGATGGTGTCATTCAGGTTATGCCGATATCCGAAAGCCGGATAAGAGAGGGGCGTGAGGTCGTTGCTGGCGGTGACAAAGCCCCGACACGAACTATTCGCGGCGACGGGACCGCTCCTGTAGACAGTAAAGCTCGGCATGCGGCACGTAAAGACGAAATGTTTCTCCCAGCGACGTCAATTATCACAGGGGTGCTAATTAATGGTCTGGAAGCCCCAACGAGTCTGTCGTCTAAAGCTGAACCCATGCCAGTCACTATGCGTATTAAAAAAGACATCATCATGCCAAACAATTTCACGATGGATTTGCGGGATTGTAATTTGTTGGGTTCAGCTGTGGGTGATCTGGCGTCACAGCGAGCATACATTCGGGCAACATCAATATCTTGTGTGAACTCGAAAGGAAAAGCTTTCGACGTCAAACTGGAAGCATACGCAGTTAGTGAAAATGACGGGAAAAATGGTATTCGTGGAAATCTGATAAGTAGAAATGGAAATGCGATCGCAGGTTCTGCTTTTGCAGGAGGCCTGTCAGCACTGGCTGGTAGTCTGAGCCCATCTAAGGTGTCTTCGTTAAATATCGATCCTAACTCAACGGCTGAATACCAATCGCCGAACATCGGGGCATTAGGAGCGTTGGCCGGAGCCGGAGCAGCTCAGGGCGGTCTAAACCGTCTTGTGGACTACTACACATCAATTGCTGAGCAGCAGTGGCCAATAGTCGAAGTTAGCCCAGGGCGCCCAATTACGTTTATCGTTCAATCAGGCGCAACAATACCTACAAACCTGACGAGTCGCTGAGGTTAATTATGGAAAATAACATTGAACCAGGAACAAAAAGTGATTCTGCTGAAAACGTGAAGCTTGAGGCGGCTAAACCTGTTGGGGGTATACGTACAACCAAAAAAGTAACTTTGGAAATAGATATCGAGAAAACCCTCAAGTATTTGATGCTAGGGAAGGTGCGAACAAGTCCCTGATATGAGATCATGTTTGTCATCTGGAGCCATGGAACAGGGTTCATCATGAGTCATCAACTTACCTTCGCCGACAGTGAATTCAGCAGTAAGCGCCGTCAGACCAGAAAAGAGATTTTCTTGTCCCGCATGGAGCAGATTCTGCCATGGCAAAACATGGTGGAAGTCATCGAGCCGTTTTACCCCAAGGCTGGTAATGGCCGGCGACCTTATCCGCTGGAAACCATGCTACGCATTCACTGCATGCAGCATTGGTACAACCTGAGCGATGGCGCGATGGAAGATGCTCTGTACGAAATCGCCTCCATGCGTCTGTTTGCCCGGTTATCCCTGGATAGCGCCTTGCCGGACCGCACCACCATCATGAATTTCCGCCACCTGCTGGAGCAGCATCAACTGGCCCGCCAATTGTTCAAGACCATCAATCGCTGGCTGGCCGAAGCAGGCGTCATGATGACTCAAGGCACCTTGGTCGATGCCACCATCATTGAGGCACCCAGCTCGACCAAGAACAAAGAGCAGCAACGCGATCCGGAGATGCATCAGACCAAGAAAGGCAATCAGTGGCACTTTGGCATGAAGGCCCACATTGGTGTCGATGCCAAGAGTGGCCTGACCCACAGCCTAGTCACCACCGCGGCCAACGAGCATGACCTCAATCAGCTGGGTAATCTGCTGCATGGAGAGGAGCAATTTGTCTCAGCCGATGCCGGCTACCAAGGGGCGCCACAGCGCGAGGAGCTGGCCGAGGTGGATGTGGACTGGCTGATCGCCGAGCGCCCCGGCAAGGTAAGAACCTTGAAACAGCATCCACGCAAGAACAAAACGGCCATCAACATCGAATACATGAAAGCCAGCATCCGTGCCAGGGTGGAGCACCCATTTCGCATCATCAAGCGACAGTTCGGCTTCGTGAAAGCCAGATACAAGGGGTTGCTGAAAAACGATAACCAACTGGCGATGTTATTCACGCTGGCCAACCTGTTTCGGGCGGACCAAATGATACGTCAGTGGGAGAGATCTCACTAAAAACTGGGGATAACGCCTTAAATGGCGAAGAAACGGTCTAAATAGGCTGATTCAAGGCATTTACGGGAGAAAAAATCGGCTCAAACATGAAGAAATGAAATGACTGAGTCAGCCGAGAAGAATTTCCCCGCTTATTCGCACCTTCCCTAGCTGGCCTAGCTGTGCTTTTCGTGATCTATGGATACAAGGGGGCGAGTTTTGTTTATGAAAGCGTCAAAGCAATGTCGAATCCGTCCTACCAAATTGCAGTACTTGATATGCAAACTTTAAGGAAAGAATTTAATAAGCAGAATCCTGAGCCGGATTTGGTACAGTCTAAAAACAACTTTGAAAATTACTTTAAAGCATTAATGAAAGTTTACCGTTCTCGTGGCTATTTGGTTATTGATGCATCATTAGCAGTAACAATTCCAGATAATGTTCAAATAGTCTCTTATATCGACCTTGGTGGAAGTTTTGGTGAGGTACAATCTCTACAAGGCGAAACAAAAGAAAGTGAGATACGATAATTGAAAAAGTTACTTTTATCTCTGCTGGTCTCTATGATCACAGTGTGTCCACCCCTTACAAATGCTGCTGAAAATGTATTAAACAACACTGATGCAGCTGCATTAATGGAAAAAGCAAAAGAAGGTGGAGTGTCCACGAAACCTTTAGAGGGCGTACTGGCGAAAATGCAAAGCTATAAGCCTAAAGATGTTATTTACATCCCGACTGGAGGTCTTTATCTGTTCCAGGATGAACGTTCGCAGTTGATGGCTGTGACCACTGATGGACGTTATACAATAACGGGTGGTAGCGTCATGGACATTCTTCAGAGAAAGTCAGTCTTATCCGTAGAAGATGTACGAAAATCCTACTTTATTAATTTAGACGACGCCCCCTTTCCTCTTGATACTGTGGCATTGATCCCTTTAGGAAACCCAAAACTAAAAAGACAAGCCGCTATTTTTATCACGCTTGATTGTGATGGTTGCCAAGATTTAATAAAAAAATTCTATGACGAAAGAGAAAAATACCGGGTTGACATCATTTTAATCCCCTCCCCCGGTGAGCCAAAGCAAGAATTACGTCAACTATGGTGCAGTAAAGAAAAAGGCAAAGTGAATGACCTTGATATCTTGCGTTGGCTTATGGGAAATAAGACCGATATAGAACAAAGGCTCCTGACAAAAAAAGAGGCAGAAACATGTCCGGCTGAGCCATTGGTAGGATCTCTGATGCTGGCAGGTATTTATAAATTACAGGGCGTACCTTCAGTTGTGAGACAAGACGGACTTGCCGGTAATGGCATACCGAAAGATTTTGATTCATGGTTAAAACAAAGTGTCGAACCCTTACTCAAAAACCCATTTGCTACTAATTAAGGTAATGAAATGAACATTAAAAAAGTTATTTTCAGCGCTCTGGTTGTTGGTTCATCTTCATACCTAGCGGGTTGTACTATCGGCAGCTCAGAATCAGAATGTCCGGGAATTGAAAAAGGGGTCGTTTGTAAAGGCCCTCGTGAAGTTATGGAACTAACGAATAACCGTGATGATCTTTCCGGCCTTGCGGAGGAAGAAGCTAATTCGGGAAAGGAGAAATCGGCTGTCAATGACAGCCAGTACCCTGCCCAAATTTCGCCGCCTGGCGCTGTGCAATACCCTAAGTCTGCCGTCTTGGTAAATAAGCCTGTGACATACAAGACGACGCAAATTAAACCTGCTGGCCAAGTCCCCGTTATGTACGATGAGACATTAAAAATGGGCGCGCCAACATCAACAATCGGGCCACGGCCGATAAGCGGCGTTCCAGTTAATTCTAATGTAAGGATGACAACGAGCTACAGCTCAACAGGTGCATCCGGTAACCCTTTTATCCATCCGACTGCTGATGTCATGAAGCAAACAACACAGGTTGTATCTCCGGCACCTGTACCGCGCTACGTTGCGCCAAATTCCGATATCAGTGCTAGTAAAGACCTTTACTCCGTTAATAATGGACAGCCTGTAAACCCTACGCTCAGCTCTGGCCAGATCCAGCAATACCGTACACAAGGGTATAAACAGGCTGTGGTAGCTCCAGAACCGCTTGCTGTACTTCAGCAAGGCCGCGTCATGAGAATCACCTTTGCACCATACACGGACGATAATGACGCTTTAAACCTGCCTGGCTTTGTCTATGTGAATGTCAAACCCCAAACTTGGATTGCGGGTAAAAATTCGACATCAAATCCGGCGCGAATAGTTCCTTTGCAAGTTCAGGATGCCGCTCGTGAAAATATGCAACAGCAACAGCGAGCAACGAAAGCAGTTTCGTCTAAGGAAGGTGCGAACAAGTTCCTGATATGAGATCATCATATTCATCCGGAGCGCATCCCAGAGGGACATCATGAGCCATCAACTCACCTTCGCCGATAGTGAATTCAGCACTAAGCGCCGTCAGACCCGAAAAGAGATTTTCCTCTCCCGCATGGAGCAGATTCTGCCATGGCAGAATATGACCGCTGTCATCGAGCCGTTTTATCCCAAGGCGGGCAATGGCCGACGGCCCTATCCGCTGGAGACCATGCTGCGTATTCACTGCATGCAGCATTGGTACAACCTGAGCGACGGTGCCATGGAAGATGCCCTGTACGAAATCGCCTCCATGCGCCTGTTTGCCCGGTTATCCCTGGATAGCGCCCTGCCGGATCGCACCACCATCATGAATTTCCGCCACCTGCTCGAGCAGCATCAACTGGCCCGTCAATTGTTCAAGACCATCAATCGCTGGCTGGCCGAAGCAGGCGTCATGATGACCCAAGGCACTTTGGTGGATGCCACCATCATTGAGGCACCCAGCTCGACCAAGAACAAAGAGCAGCAACGCGATCCGGAGATGCATCAGACCAAGAAAGGCAATCAGTGGCACTTTGGCATGAAGGCCCACATTGGTGTCGATGCCAAGAGTGGCCTGACCCACAGCCTAGTCACCACCGCGGCCAACG
The DNA here is from genome assembly GCF_013705725.1 of Klebsiella sp. RHBSTW-00484. Lineage (NCBI taxonomy): Bacteria > Pseudomonadati > Pseudomonadota > Gammaproteobacteria > Enterobacterales > Enterobacteriaceae > Klebsiella > Klebsiella sp. RHBSTW-00484. The sequence continues at coordinate 11,121 of NZ_CP055482.1, forward strand.
AGCATGACCTCAATCAGCTGGGTAATCTGCTGCATGGAGAGGAGCAATTTGTCTCAGCCGATGCCGGCTACCAAGGAGCGCCACAGCGCGAGGAGCTGGCCGAGGTGGATGTGGACTGGCTGATCGCCGAGCGTCCCGGCAGGGTAAAAACCTTGAAGCAGCATCCGCGCAAGAACAAAACGGCCATCAACATCGAATACATGAAAGCCAGCATCCGTGCCAGGGTGGAGCACCCGTTTCGCATCATCAAGCGGCAGTTCGGCTTCGTGAAAGCCAGATACAAGGGGCTGCTGAAAAACGATAACCAACTGGCGATGTTATTCACCCTGGCCAACCTGTTTCGGGTGGACCAAATGATACGTCAGTGGGAGAGATCTCAGTAAAAACCGGAAATAACGCCAGAAATGGTGGAAAAAATAGCCTAAATAGGCTGATTCGATGTGTTTGCGGGAAAAAAATCGGCCCAGATCCGCGAAATTTTAATCAGCGAGTCAGCTTGGGAAGAAATGACCTGCTTATTCGCACCTTCCCTAACGGTATTATCAGACAACTCTGAGGTCGCGAATGAAATCTGCTAACATCTATAATAAAGAATTAAGTCGCCACCAGTTTGGTGGGTTTATTCCTGTATACGACCAGATTCCTGGCACGAATTATTTTCTAATAGACGGTAATCGGCTTGGGTTTATGTTTATTTGTAACCCCTCACCTGGTGTTTTTGATAATCAGCAGGATGTGTTAGCTGAATTATTTAAAATGGATTTTCCTACTGACACTATCTGTCAGACCTCATTAACAGCACTGCCGGACCTGACCTTGCATTTAAGTGCCTGGTCGGCAGTTCGTGGTGGTCGAATGGAAGGACATGATAAGCTTAAGGGGGACTTACTCACGGCCTACCAGCTGGATTATTATGATAGAAGTCTAAATGAACCCTTAAAACCGGATCATGATAAATTAATGCTTCGTGACTTTCAGATCTGGATGTCATTTTCTATTCCGTTGAAATCTGCGCTTCCTACTGAAATTGAAATTAATCGCATCGATGCACTGTACTCTGACCTAATCAGTAAGTTGAACACACTGGGCCTTTTTCCACATAAAGTTAGCGCCGAAAACTGGCTTTATTGCATGGATAAATTAATGCATCCGGGAAAAACATCACGTTGGGCTGAAGGTCATGTTGAAGTCAACACTATGAGGCGTCTTAACGAACAGCTAAATGTTCCGGGGCGAAAATATACAGTAACTGAAAATAATTTTTCATCTACAACGCAGAGTACTGATGTTTCTGAACATCGTTATTTCAAACAATTATCTGTGGTCAAGTTCCCAGAACATGTAAATTTTGGAAGCATGTATGAACTTGTAGTGAATTGGATGAATGGGCGTAAAACTATATTTAGCCCATTTATGATAACTCAAACAGTCCATTTCGCCGATCCCTTAAAATTAGCTAGAGATAACGTCAGATATAAGGCAATTACTAACAAACAAGCTAGTATCCCAACCGTCTTAACGTTTTGTCCAAGACTGAAGGACATGGATAATGATTACATGGCGGTAACACGTGAACTGGAAGATGGGGCCCGTCTTTTACACAGTTATCTGACATTTACCGTCATGGGGAATTCAGCATTAGATGTCCAGTCTGCCGCAGACCAGTTAAAATCATTTTATCTGGAAAGTCGCGTTAAAGTGGCTGATGATTCATACATCATCTTTCCATCTTTTGTCTCTTGCCTTCCAATGTGTAATGACCCCAAGACGATACTAGATCTGGACCGTTTTGAGGTAGTCAGTAATACTGGTGCAGCGCATATGACCCCTCTATTCGGCCCATGGAAAGGTAATACTGACAGACCTGTACTTAACCTCGTCTCACGAGAGGGCCAGCTGTTGGGGCTTGATATCTTCAAGACTTCTGCCAGCTATAATATGGTTGTTGGGGCGACTTCTGGTGCAGGCAAATCGTTCTGGGTTGCATACATCATTAATAACTATCTTGGTGCAGGGCCGCGTTCTAATAATCTGATCCATTATCGTGATACTTTTGAAGGTTTCAAAAACAATGCTTATGATGCATTTGACCCTGATGGAGCCCAGATTTTTGTAGTTGACGTTGGTCGCTCGTATCAGGGTATTTCGGAGCAATATACAAATAGTCAGTTTATAGATTTTGGTAAAAAGCCTGATTTTACTCTGAATCCGTTCGCATTTTTGACCGATGTCACTGTTGCAGACCGAGTTTTTGATGAAGCGCCTGTTTTCAATGACGACTCAAATAATAACGATGAAGAAAAGGATAAAGTTGCACAGACCATTATGGTCCTGAATCAGTTAAAAATAATGGCATCTGAAAAAGGAAATATTGACGACTTTCAACAATCGGTCATGCTTCAACTGATTGGTGATGAATATAACGAATCACGTAAAGTCGGAAGTACAGGCTCTATTACAGGATTTGCACGCCGCTGTTCTGCCCATGAAGATAAGCGTATTAAAGATATCGGTGAGCAATTAGGGCAATGGTGTGAAGGAGGCATTTACGGAAATCGATTTACCGAAAAGCTCCCGCCAATAAACTTCGGTAGTCGGTTTATAGTTCTTGAGCTTGAAGAGTTGAAGGGTACCCCTCACCTCCAGACAGTCGTGCTCATGTCGATCATTCAAGCTGCTCAGCATGCAATGTTTATCAAAAAGGACGGTCGCCGCCGGTTGTTCATCCTTGATGAGGCATGGGAGTATATTCGCCCGGATAATGCTTCAGGCTCCAGTAATCAGTCAAATCAGTTTTTCTCATCTTTCCTTGAAGCTGCCTGGCGCCGATTCAGGAAAACGAACTGTGCTGGTATTTGTATTACCCAGTCCTTTGAAGATTACTTCACCTCCTCGGTAGGTCGAGCCCTGACGGCCAACTCGCCGTGGAAGATCATCATGAAGCAGGAAAAGGAGAGCATAGAAGCCATGAAGGCTAATAACTACTTCTCCACGACTGATGCTGAATATGAGCGTATGAAAAACATACGAACGATAAAGCGTGCATTTTCTGAGATGCTCGTCCGATTCGAGAATTTCCAGGAGATATGTCGCCTCTATGTAGACAGGAAAATGGAGCTTTGTTTTACGACTGACAGTACCGACCGTGGAAAGCTATGGGAAATACAAAGCCGTCTTGATTGCTCTTACGGCGAAGCAATTGAGATACTGTATGAACAGGAAGTTGCTAGCAATGCAGCTGCATAACGTTTAAGTAGTACTGGATACCTCATCTTTACTGGATGAGGTATCCGTACTTTACTCAAAATACAGGTTTTTAACTGTGTTACACTGCCCTCCCCCGCAACAATTGTTCAGGTTCAGAATTTCTGGATCGAATTAACTCCCCTAAATATCCCTAAATATCCCTAAATTTTATTTGTAGATACTGTTGATTGGCTTCTCTGGGGCTTCTACTTAAGTTGATTGGTGATGTAGCTTTTATACGGCTGATGTTTAATCATGCTCGGCCTGTGCTGAGCTAAATTTCCTGCCTTGGATACGGATGTTGTGGTTGCAAGTGATAACCAAATTTGTCGCGCTACTGTATATTAGATATAAACACTATCTTTATGGTTAGCTAAGCAACCCATAATTTCTTATGTATCGATTTAAAGTTTTGTAAGGCATTGAAAAACAAACAATAACTCATGTCTTGTTGGTTTGTTTAACAAGTTAGAGATAATATTTGTGAGTTGGTTTCTTTTTGTTTTGTTAGTCAATTTTCGTATTTGTGGTTATCTAAACCAACCATAACTATTAAGTTGCAGTTTTGTTTTGAACTAAAATGAAATGCCTTCTATTTAGGTTGGTATAGTCAACCATTTTCAGCTTCAAGTGATTACTAGAATATGGTTAATCGAGATGTTGTAACTGGTTGCTATCTGTAAAACAAGCGTAGTGCCATTTACCAAAAAACCTGAAATTCGCATCTTGAAATTGGGGAAGTTTATTCCTAATAAAACAATTTACTGACGATCCAACCGTAAGCGTCGTCTCAGCACCGTCTGGCAGATCCTGAAATTCCTGAGAGGATAATGGACACCAAATATGGTGGACGCTATCCATGAAATCATTAACCGCAGTGCGTAAAAAAAGCCCTAATTATCCCGTTGAGTTCAAAATCAAAATGGTTGAACTCTCGCATCGACCAGAGATCTCCGTAGCGCAACTCGCTCGTGAGCATGGGATCAACGATAATTTGCTGTTCAAGTGGCGCCAGTACTGGCGCGAAGGAAAACTACGTCCTCCTTCAACAACAGAAAACAACGTGCCTGAGCTGCTCCCGATAACACTTGATGCCGAAGATGTTGTCCCTGCAACCTCCCCCCGGTCACAACCTGTAGCTGCTGCGGCACCTGAATCACTCAATATCAGCTGTGAAGTGACGTTCCGGCACGGATCACTCCGTCTGAATGGTGCCATCAGCGAAAATATCCTGAACCTGCTGATACGGGAGCTCAAACGTTGATCCCATTACCATCAGGGACAAAGATCTGGCTGGTCGCTGGCATCACCGATATGAGAAACGGCTTCAACGGCCTGGCGGCAAAGGTGCAGACGACGCTGAAAGACGATCCGATGTCAGGTCACGTTTTTATCTTCCGTGGGCGTAATGGCAGTCAGGTAAAGCTCCTCTGGTCTACCGGCGATGGACTGTGTCTGCTGACCAAACGGCTGGAGCGCGGCCGCTTCGCCTGGCCGTCAGCCCGGGATGGCAAAGTGTTCCTCACACCGGCACAGCTGGCGATGCTCCTTGAAGGTATCGACTGGCGGCAGCCTAAAAGACTGCTTACGTCACTGACTATGTTGTAGGCCTCTTTATCCTGGTCGACGCTGAATGAGCCTGGTAATATACCCGGTATGAACAGCTTACTTCCTGACGATATCGATGAACTGAAACGTCTCCTTGCCGAACAGGAGGCGCTGAACCGTGCCCTTCTGGAAAAGCTGAACGAGCGTGAACGCGAAATAGATCACCTGCAGGCGCAACTGGATAAGCTGCGCCGGATGAACTTCGGCAGCCGCTCCGAAAAAGTCTCCCGCCGTATCGCGAAGATGGAAGCCGACCTTAAGCAGTTGCAGAAAGAAAGCGATACCCTTACCGGCCGGGTGGATGACCCGGCCGTGCAGCGCCCGCTGCGGCAGACCCGTACCCGCAAACCGTTCCCTGAATCACTTCCCCGTGACGAAAAACGGCTGCTGCCGGCAGCGTCATGCTGCCCGGAATGTGGTGGTGCGCTGAGTTACCTGGGTGAAGATGCCGCCGAACAGCTGGAGCTGATGCGCAGCGCCTTCCGGGTTATCCGGACAGTACGTGAAAAGCATGCCTGTACTCAGTGCGATGCCATCGTGCAGGCCCCCGCGCCTTCACGGCCCATCGAGCGGGGTATCGCAGGACCGGGGCTGCTGGCCCGCGTGCTGAGTTCAAAGTATGCAGAGCACACCCCGCTGTACCGCCAGTCTGAAATATACGGCCGCCAGGGTGTGGAGCTGAGCCGCTCACTGCTGTCGGGCTGGGTGGATGCGTGTTGCCGGCTACTGTCACCGCTGGAAGGGGCGCTTCAGGACTATGTGCTGACTGACGGTAAGCTCCATGCTGATGACACGCCTGTCCCGGTGCTGTTGCCAGGTAATAAGAAAACGAAGACCGGGCGGTTGTGGACGTACGTTCGTGACGACCGTAACGCCGGGTCAGAGCTGGCGCCGGCAGTGTGGTTCGCTTACAGCCCGGACAGAAAAGGTATCCACCCGCAGAGCCATCTCGCTGGCTTCAGCGGTGTTCTGCAGGCGGATGCGTACGCCGGGTTCAACGAACTGTACCGCAATGGACAGATAACGGAAGCTGCCTGCTGGGCTCATGCCCGCCGCAAGATCCACGATGTGCACGTTCGCACCCCGTCAGCGCTGACGGAGGAAGCCCTGAAACGGATCGGTGAGTTATATGCCATCGAGGCGGAAATAAGGGGGATGCCGGCGAAGCGACGCCTTGCAGAACGTCAGCAAAAAGCTAAACCGCGGCTGAAATCCCTGGAAAGCTGGCTGCGTGAAAAGGTGAAAACGCTGTCGCGACACTCAGAACTGGCGAAAGCGTTCACGTACGTACTGAACCAGTGGCCGGCGCTGGCTTACTATACTGACGACGGCTGGGCCGAGGCAGATAACAACATAGCTGAGAATGCGCTACGGATGGTCAGCCTGGGCCGCAAAAACTACCTGTTCTTCGGTTCGGATCATGGAGGAGAGCGGGGAGCGCTGCTGTACAGCCTGATCGGGACATGCAAACTGAACGGAGTGGAGCCAGAAAGCTACCTTCGCCATGTGCTTGATGTTATAGCTGACTGGCCGATAAACCGGGTCAGCGAACTACTCCCCTGGCGCGTAGCACTGCCAACTGAATAACACATCCCCGTCAATACGGTTCTCGCTGCACGCTTACATCCAACCAATTCGCTCCGCCGGGTATGTGCGCCTTAATCTCCAAAATTGGTATATAAACACCTTAAAGTTTATCCCGGGTGTTGAGTAACATTGCTTTGCATAATTTAGCCAAAGGGTTATAGGCTCAGATTCGGCGTGCTTTCTTAGTATTCTGAATGCCATCTTTTGGATCACGAGGTAAGCAGGAAGGATTTAGTTCATTCCTGAATGGCGCCTTAGCCGTCGAAAATTTTGCGGGGGCCTGGCATATTCTACTCTTTTGCCCGGTATTAGAGTCCAGGCTTTAAATTCCAACAAAGTTCTAGCACACCGAAACCTTATTTCGAAAACACTAGAAAAGGTAAAGGAAATTAAATGTTAGTAACATAGAGATAATTAGAACGGCCTACGAGATTTCAGAAGAAGTAATCTGCACAAGTCTCCACAACTTTTGTGAGAACGCCCTCTTATTTTGCTGCGAAGAATTAACATTATTGTCTGGGTTCACGCCGAACCACACGGTACTCTTTCAGTCTGTGCGCTTCAGACCGGACGTCGTCTAACCAGCTTCCCATAAATATGTAGATTTATGTTTGCACCATAAGTCATTACCACTAACGTTAGAGAGGTCCAACCCGCGTTTCATATTTCAACTTTGTACTTTTCAGTTCTTACAACCAAACTTTAATGTTGTTTTGCTTTTATCGTAGGTCATGTATAGATCCCTCCCGGGAACTGATTCATATAACCCCTTAATCGCCAGCTCTAGGCGGGATACTGTCCGGGTGCCGGAACACATTTAACCCCCTTAATCGCCAGCCCAGGGCGGGATGCTGTTCGGGTGCCTGTATATTTAACCCCCTTAATCGCCAGCTCAGGGCGGGATACTGTTCGGGTGCCTGAATATTTAACCCCCTTAATCGCCAGCTCAAGGCGGATACTGTCCAGGTGCCGGAACATTTAACCCCTTTAATCGCCAGCCCAGCGCGGGATACTGTCGGAGCGGCGGTACATTGAACCCTCTTAATCGCCAGCTCAAGGCCGAATTCTGTCCGGGTGCCGGAGCATTCAACCTCCTTAATCGCCAGCCCAGGGCGGGATGCTGTTTGGGTGCGGGAACATTTAACCCCCTTAATCGCCAGCCAAGGGAGGGACGCTGTCCGGGTGTCGGAACATTTAACCCCCTTAATCGCCAGCCAAGGGAGGGACGCTGTCCGGGTGTCGGAACATTTAACCCCCTTAATCGCCAGCCCAGGGCGGGATGCTGTTTGAGTGCCGGAACATTTAACCCCGTTAATCGCCAGCCCAAAAAGAGATGCTTTTGAATACAGGGGAATTGACGTTAGTTGCCACATAGCTGACTCTTGTTAAGTCGGTAGTTTGCTATCGCCAATGTTGAAAGTCATTCCTTATAACTCTCTTTTTACACATAACAAAGTAAACCGATGAGGCTGATATCCCATAATCGACGAAAAAGAAACAGAACGTTAGCGTATAGTTAGAATTACGGTTACAATTAAACGCATAAGGCACGAATGTACGCATTATGCGTAAAGTGTACATATATGCGTTTAATTTCATTATTTAGGTTAAAAGGGATCGGAAGAGAATGAATCTAATTGATAAGATCGCCCTTGTCGGTCAACGAATGAAGAGCGAGCAGATTTCCCTGAAGGAGTCATTATTGGTCTCTTCAAGGGTTTCGGTCTCGGATGATAGTGTTGAAGGTGTAGATCGCCTCATCTATAACCATTGTTTGAATAAAAAAAATCTGTCAGATTTTTTTGGCAAGTCACGCGTCACCTTTAATAAAATCCTTGCCGATCTTGAAGATAGAGGTCTGGTTGGTGCTCCTATCTTTCAGAACAAAAACCATCTCTATACCAGGTGGGACGTCCAAAAAATCATGGATGCTCTGGGCTGTCCTCGGTACAGCGACTATTACCATAGCCGTGCAATCGTAACGCAGAACCATAAGGGCGGCACGGGTAAGAGTACAACTTCAGGGGCTCTTGCTGTAGCCGCAGCGCTTGATATGCATCTAAACGCAAGGACACTTTTGATCGAATGGGACCCACAAGGCTCAATTGGTAGCGGGATGATACAAAGTGTAGCGGAAGATGATGTTTTCCTCACTGCTATTGACGCCATCTTAGGGGTTTATGAAGAGGACTCAGATTACAAAAAATACCTTGATTTAGGGTATTCGGAAGAAGAAATCATTGAGAGTATGCCTTTTTCGACACACCTACCGAATCTTGATGTTATTACAGCATTTCCTACAGATGCGCGATTTAAAGATAAATACTGGCAGTGTTCCAGAGAAGAACGAACAGAGCTATTACTTCGATTCAAAGAAGTTATTCTGCCTGTTTTGAAGAAAAAATACGGCCTGATTATCATCGATACTCCACCAGAGGATTCGCCAATCACTTGGGCAGCTGATGAAGCCGCTGATGGCATTCTTGTTGCCGTATCACCTCGTGAATACGATTATGCTTCCACAACTGATTTCATGTTGACCATCAGCGAGCGTTTCAAACAATCGCCGAGCAAGGGCGAAAATCTGAGGTGGTTCAAAGTGCTGGCTGTTAACGTAGACGATAAGAGTCCATATGAAAAAATTGTTCTGGATAAACTGGTAAGAACAGTGCAGGAACTCTTTATGTCTGCAAATATTAAAAATTCCGAAGCGTTTAAAGCCGCAGCATCAAGGGGCAGAACCGTATTGGATATTAAAAAGTCTGAAGAGCTTTGCTCACCTAAGCAGCTTGATGTGGCTGAAGAATCTGTAATGGCGGTCTACCAGCAATTTATAAATGAGATTAAGAGTTTTTCTGTGAAAGAAAGGAGTAACGCATGAGTGATGAGCAGCATATCGGGAATGACAAATCCCGTTATATTAATGCACCTAAGCGTACTGAAGTCAGCCATCGCTCCGGGCTTCCAGGCCTGAAATCACAGCCTCGACTGAGGAAGCTGTTTGCTTTACATAATGGACGTAAGCTGGAAGCTGAACACATCATTGTACCGGCTGAGAAGGTGGAACTGGAAACCGCAGTACACCCTATGAACCCACGAAACCAGGAAGCTCTCACTGTAAATGCAGTTCGAGATATCCTGGAACAAATTAAGGTACGTGGTGTTGATACAGAAGGCGTTGCTGTCAAACGAAATGGGGTGTATCTGCTTATAGAGGGCAGTCGTAGGCGTTTCTGTTGTATTCAATCTGCGAAGGATTTGCCACTATGGGTGTTGCCGGATGAATTATCCCCGGAAGATATTAATTCCATCATTACAGCAGCACAGACATCACGGAGATTTTCTTACCGTGAAGTTGGATTCCAGTATTTACAGAAAATGAAAGACCTTGGATTTGCAACTAATGAAGAGCTTGCTAATTATCTCGGAATCAGCCATGTATCTGTTTCTAAGCGTATCCAGGCGGCGAAGATAGATAATTCTCTTATTGCTCTCTTTCCTGACTATGAAGGTATTCCTAACTCGTATTACAATCGCTTATCCCGACTACAGAAGTACGTCGAAAAGAATTTATTCTCTCTTGAGGAAGTTGTAGATAATGTTCGGGAGGAAATAAGGAGCTTGGATGTAACCGATATTTCCGAAGCACAGAAGACAGTAATAGATAAAATTACTACAGTAGTTGAACAGCTTGACATAAAACCTCCTAGCAAGGGGTGGGAAACTCGTGAATTAGCCGTGTTTGATAATAAAGATAAATATGCAAGGATTAGCAAAAATGCGTCTGGAAGAAAAATTAGGTTTGAATTTAATAGAATTAATAGCGAATTGATCGCAGAAATTGAGGAGTTTATAAAATCGAAGTTGAAAGAAAAAGAATAATTAAATTTTGCATTAATCCGCATCGCAAGGATGCGGATTTATTACTATGTTGACCTTAATTTCATTCCCTCCATTATCAATACTGTAAAGCCTTAATCATTCTAGATGCGTGTAACTGCATGATCTTTAGAACAAATATCCTTATAAATGAGATTGCAGGTCCCCATGACAGGGACCTAAATTAACTATTGAATGGGTTGATGTACAGGTTCAGAAAGAAAAGGCCTGAGATCTATGTGAACTGCTGCTGCATTACTGTCATTAATTACGTTTAAAGGGGCTTTACCTGGTAAAGACATTGTTGCAACGTCGGGACCTGAAACAGTAAAGTTATTTTCCGCGCTTGGCATTACTGTGAATATTTTTATTGCAACATTCTCATGCCGATACATAGATATCCCGAACGTGGAGCCTGCTTCAGTATTACTGACATCAACTTCAACCGGTGTCCTACCGATCACTTCATTGGTCAGTATATTTTTCACAATGGCACCATCAGGTGCTGTGTAGATGCGATAAGGATAAGCAAAAGCCACCTCGCAGCAGCAAATACAGATGACGGCCAATATAGATTTCATGATTGCTCCTGTTCCAAAAATGCAAGACTTAATGATTGCGTAACTAGCGTTGTGTTTGTTTCACCCGAGCCGGGAAATTCATATCTAATACTGAACAACAATGGCAATGTGGGTCCATCACTCGACTTTTGTGAAATTTTGGTAAATGCGTTATTAATAAACGTTAATTGGTCAGTGTTGTCGTAGCAAAGGCCGAGTAAACCAACAGTCGGAACAGTAAACAATGAAACTGAACCAGGTGTTAATAACAGTTTCCCACGCGATGAATAGGTGCAACGGCTTCCGGCTAGATTTAGATCCGATAACTCAATAAATTCCTTGGTACCATTCTTGGCGAGCAGCCAGACATCAGTGCCTGAACTCTCAATCAGAAAAGTAACTTTTCCGTCGGTATAGGATTCACTTTTGTTGCTCATCACAGGGTCGAAACCTACTGAGGGGAGGTCTGCAATTTTGCTTCCAACCGACTGACAGCCAGTCAAAAGACAGATAAAAATCACTCCGGCTGCTTTAATCATTACTAGCCCTCATAATCGTTTTCTGTATGGTGCTGATATCGAATTCTTCACCTGGGTAAACCGTCAAATTTTTGGAGAAATAATTAGAACCAACGAGGAAGCTGTTACGTTTACCAACCCAAACAAACTCTGAAAACATAAAAGACCTGAGTTTATCAGTCGCTATAATCTCGTAGGTATGTGAGGACGGTAATGATGCAGTCGCGACATCTGGGATTGTGACGGAAGAGTGAATTTTTTTGGGCACATTGAGACGTAGTGCGACTTCTGGTGAAGGGTCATACTCCTTTGAAAAATCCTGTGATTTTGAAGTTTGGGGGAGGGTGAATTTTTTACCCTGGTCTGGTCCAAAAATCGCAATAACGCTTTTATTCAATTTACTTACGGACACTATCGCCTGTAATGGGGTACTGGATAGGTCATTGACGAAAGAGATTGTCAGGCTGGAACCCGGCTCTAACCATAGAATTTTTTTACCGGCTGCATCTTCATCCAGGGATACAATATTTGATAACAAAACGCCATTTTTGGCTATAACGTCAAATGCAATTTTGGGTATCACAAGGTTCAAAGGCGTAAGTGTTGACTGATTTGCGATCTGGAGATAGTTACGCTTAGTCATGCTTGTTTTAATTACAGGTCTTTGTTGACCATTAACAAGCCACATACCGTCGACATATTTTGCAGAAATAGAAATAAATTCATAGTTAGCCTCAGATTTAGCAACTGACTGCTGAGAAGTAGGCATTGGTGTTTTAGTCGATGCGGTTGCATTGATTGATGGCCACACAAATGCCAGCACCGGTAAAATTATCAGTTTTAATTTCTGCATTATAAAGCAGCCTCTATGTTGTTATCTTTTAAATCCAGGTCAAGTGGTGTTGTGTTTTGTGTGTAAATGCCGTTCTTATTAAGGATCATTTGGTGGCAAATTAGGGTTGGTGTTGAGGCCAGTATCAACTCGACCAGCGTTATTGCCGGAACTGTAGTACGAGGTATACCTGGGGCTAGTAGTGCTGGATCGCTAATTGCTGACATGAACAGCGAGCCAGTATTGATATGGAGACAGTTGCCGACGAGTACAGGTAAGTTAGTCAAAGGTAACCCATGAGCCTTTCTGATGCTATTGACCGGATTCCGACCCAGTACAACGAGGTTGACATCGCTAATATTCATTGGGCTGACTGCGTGATCCATACCAAAAAGAAACTGACTCTGAAAGATATTCACGTTTGCCTGATTAAACGCGAGGAGAGCGTTATAGGTATTGTCGAAACCCTGTCGTATGTCCGTGTAGTCGGATGGACAAACACCGATAGTAATATTTCCTTTAAAAAGCACCTTCATCACCGTGGCCAGCTGGGTGGAGAGCAGTTTGCTGATCTCCTCTTCAAGATAACTGCGGTTAATTTGTTTATGCCAACGTCCGCCTCTTGCACACCACCGTTCGTTAAGAAATGTGCTTGGGTAATAAGTCCTACGATCATTATTTGTGGGTAAGAGCTTCTTCATCATCTCTTCACCAGCCCCGGCTGCTGAGAACACTCGCACAGAACGTCCATCAAAAATACCAGTGTTTATCGCTGTCATTAACTCCATGGGCTCAGGACCATAATCAAAGAGATTCCCGGTAGGGAAAATGATTAGTTCCTCATCTGGGCTCGATATCGAATGGATAAGATTACAAAGCGTCGAATAATGTCCATGGGGGTCTGCCAGAAAGAAAACCCTTCCGGAATAATTAGTCAGGTCAATTGTCTGGACGTGCTCAGATGCCATAAATGCCTCTTCTAGAAAGTACAGTAATAATACCGGATGAGTGTCGGCAATATTTTCGTTAAGAGGGCTAATTTCTGCGCTTAGGCAAAATAGAAGTTGAATTCATCTGTAGTATCCGCACAGAGAGACTTTTAAGTGCCGTCTTTGGATAGGATTTTTTAGTGTCGTAAAGCTGAAGAAAACGTCATTTATGTGTGTTTTTATCAAGTGTACATAAAGTAGAGCAAGACAATTTTTAAAAACGAAGGATTCTTTTTTAACAATAACTTACGTGTGTTTCTTGCCTCGTTTTTGTTGGCCTAAAGCAACCATTAGTGTATAAATCCCATATCAAAAGTGGTGGGTTAATTAAACCAATTCGAGGGGTTCTGCATGACTGAATTAGTAAAAACAAAACTGGCTGTAGCTGAATCAAACTCTACTGAATTAGAGACACTTAAAGTTGTTATTGATGATGGTAGTAAAGCGGCAAAACTGGTTTGTGTTAACAATCAAGGTGACCTTGTTCCCTTATTGACTCAAAATAGTTTCGTTGCAGATTTCCGGGTAAGCCATGACGGGCTTATTCCGTTTAATTACCTTATTGATGGCCTTCAACGATTCTCTCATCACAGTGAATCTAGTAATGCCCTTGAAACTACCGACGTTGCGCATCAGTACGATGAGATCAGTCGTCTGAATGTTCACCATGCTCTTCATTCCTCTGGTTTAGAGCCGCAGGATGTTCATCTCTATGTAACATTGCCACTTAGTCAGTTTTATACCGCTTTGGGTGAAACCAATGACGAAAACATCCAACGGAAAAAAGACAACCTGATGAAGCCGGTTGAACGTTATATTGATGGTAAGCGTGTTTCATTTAATGTTGTTTCAGTTACCGTGTTTCCTGAGTCACTTCCGGCGGTAACTCGTGCAGATGAAATTGAGTTAATTGAATCTTTTGAATCAAGCCTGGTTATCGATTTAGGTGGGACAACACTTGATGTAGCAAGCATTACTGGTCAGCTGGAACAGATCTCCCGAGTCAAGGGTTTTGACCGTATTGGTTGTTCTATCGTATATGATGAAGTCCGTCGTTATCTGGATTCTTCAAAGCTGAACGCAAGCTACGCGTATATTCAACACTTGGTCGACAATCGTGATAACAAAGCCTCACTAAAGGTTTCTTCCGATGATCTTGATGGTGTCTTCCAAGCCGTAAATAGTGCCGTAGCGCAACTTCAAGAAAAAGTGATCAAAGCAGTCACTCAGGTGGAAGAACGTCCGCACAATGTATTCCTAGTCGGTGGGGGTTCTTACCTGATTGAACCGGCAGTGCGTGAACATTTTGATAAATCGAAAATCATCATGGTAGATAATCCGCAATTCGCTCTCTCACTGGCTATTGCAGATACTGTTTTTGCGTGATGATGGTTTTGTAAAGGGGGGGGGGTATGACAAAAAAAACTGAGAAGGAAAACGATCGCATCCAGATTAGCGCGTTTTGGTTATCGGAAAGGCAATCTCCGTATGCCTATAATTTTCTAAAAAAAAGTGACTTAACACATCGTGGCGAACAGCTTTCCATAATAAGGTCTGCAATCACTACGGGGTTAGTGCTAAATAACCTCTTCCCCGAGCTATCAAGTTTTATTAATGGACTGAATGAGAGATTAACGGCTGCTGATCTAAATCGGTTTTTTAATGATGAATTTAAAAAGAGTGATTTAAGTAATGAACAGTTGAAAGAACAAATAAGTCTTATGCTTGATTCGAAATTCAACGATTTAATTTTAAAGATTAATAATTGCAAGAATCCTGCTGCTGTATTTTCAACTAATTGTCAAACTGATGTCAGTGATGCAGTAAAGCCTGAGACAGCAAAGGAACAGCGGTTGGAATTAATGTCTACAGAACTGGCCAAAAACTCCATGCCTGTGACTGTAGAGACCTTGCCGCCTGTTGCGATCGCAAATCAGAATGATTCAGTTCTAAAAACTAATCATGGTTCTCCGGACGTTAACTTAGCTCAAACCGAAACCATGGCGCTCAGTGAACAAGCGCAAGTGCAGGGTGTGACAACAAAGCAGAAGAAAAGGGCAAATGCAAACCTCGCAAATCTTGCAAAGTAAATATAGAAGTATCAATTGATTAAAATTTGTAATCTCTCAAAAAAGTCAGCTTACCAGCTGGCTTTTTTGTTGGTATATTATTAGTAGATGAGGTTGGATGGTGAACCGGTTACATGTAGTTAATGGAACACTCAATGCTGCATAGCAAGTTAAATAATTTCGTAGAATTATAGATCCAACTCAAAAACTCATTATGAACCTCTTTGGTTGTTTCAGGTCTAACCAGTTTGTTTTATGAAACCTAATTTTAGTTATGTATACTACTAAAAAAAAGGTGGTTTAGCTCCTGTTTATGGTTGTTCGTTTGCACGATTTAAGAACAGGTGTTAAAACGGGTACAGATTTGTCCTAAAGTATTGGTTGAAGTAAGAAATATCTTACTAAAATTGGTACTTATTTATTATTTTATGTAAAAAATCTCTATGCTTTACTGGTCAAGTTAGGTTTTTTTGTTACCCTAGCACCCTATGATCCTAAGAGTTTCTGCCGTGCAATCTGGATGAGCGTAAAGAAACTAACGGCATCATGTGTAACTGTTTGATTATTATAATGAAGGCTGACTGAATGTTATCACGCAACTCACTAATACATGGTTTACGTCGAGATCAGTTAATCGAAGTTCTGTCTATTTCTGAATTCCCAGTTGTCCTGGTCGAGAATCCCTTCATTCAGCCTGAATCAACGGGCAAAAAACCTGTAATTTTTAATATTGATGAATTTCATGTTTCTATCGCTCCAATTTCCTCCCTTAAGTACGACTGGGAATGGGCTCCAATTGATACAATACTCATCGAAGTGGTCATTCCACCTGCGGAAGCAGACCTCGTAAGCGCCGAGAATGATTTTCTTCGCGATGCGGGTATTGGCCATATTCAATGCGAGCCTGGTGGTGTATCGATACGCCGTACAGTGACATTTGTTGGTGGTATCACCGCCGACAATTTGCTGTATCAGCTTAGGCTTATGTGCGTGAGTGCTTTACACCTGATTGGAGAGGAACTGGAGGATGAAAGTTAATTACAAGAAACTATTACCTCTTGTAGTGCTCGGTTTAACAATTGCGGGGGCTTACTCGCTTTTCAACGCAAGACCGGCGGAGCCCGACTTGTACGATTTTACTGGCAAAGTTCTTAAAGCCACGTCTGTTTTCCAACCCTGTGATAAAGAATCCACACCTTCGTTAAACGTTAAAATTGCAGATAACGGAAACATACATATCAATGGTGTTGCATCAAAAGTTACTTTTGTTGAAAAAGTTTCGCCTGATGAAATTTCTGTTAAGTGTGCTGGGTTACCAATCAAAAATGCTCGGCTTGTGCATACGAGCTCTTACACCATGATAATTTCGGAAGGAAAAGGTGGTTTTGTTATTTCGGATTTGATACGCATCCAGGATAATGAAGTCATCTCCGGTATATGGTTCTTTAAGAAGAGAGCATAGCAATGAAAGAACTGGAAGCTATTGGAACGAAGGCTCTACGGGCTAGGGTCTTCAGCCAGTCAGTGGCGATGGCATTTGAAGTGAACGTCGACATAAGTCGGTCTGCTGATAATTCAGCCTTCATAAGCGAGGCTGAAAAATATTACCTTACTCTCCAATTCGCCCCTCCGGCTGACAATAGAGAATATGGGTGGAATTCAGAGGGAAGTATTCTCATGAAACTATCCCAAAACGAAGCCATGGCGCTGGCTTCTGTCTTCCTGAGAATTAAACCTACACTTAAAATTGAAAAGAGAAAAACCACGCATCGCACACACCAGGCTTACAAAAATATCACTATCGGCCCAAATGACCGTGGGGGCTTGTTAGTCACGTCAGGCATTGTTCCGGTCGAAAGGGGTTCATTTAAACCCATAAATTATAATCTTCCCGTAACGCAAATGGATTGTGTTTCAACAGGACTTTTTTTGCTTGGATTCTTGACGCTTAAGATGCCATGGGTATCCTCAGAATCGATAATAACTGCTCTGCGCCTTTCGGAGTCGAAAAGCTGTCAGTGAGTTAAAAATCTTCAATTTTTAGCAAAAAATTAATATTTTTTTTTCCTCTTAACGAACAAGATTTCAGATTTTTTTATCGTAGAGTAATTTTAATTCTGCGTAAAAAAAACAGGTGTTCGTCATGAGAAAATCAGGTTTATGTTTAACCCTGTTGTTTTCTTTAATTGCCTCGATTAAGTCGGTACATGCCGAGGCAATTATGATTTCCGGAAAACTCCAGGCTGATATGCCTGCCGTCACGTTTAATCCCGGCCCGGGCGATTTTGTTGCATTCGTAAACAATAATATAATTACTGCCTCAGGCTCTGGAACCGCATGTAATGTGACGGTTGATGATCGTGCGACATCAACGGTGGATAATCTTGTCTGCTTCTTTGAGTGGCTTCCAAATAGCTCTGGATTTACTGCTAACGGGTTCACGTTAACCGGGATTCCAAACAGCTCAGGAGACCTAAAACTCCCTTACAAAATTTCCTATTTTTCCGGTACAGAAAGGCAAAAAGTAGAAGTAGTGAAAGGGGAGTATACAGTTAATGCTCTCGTACCGGTTAAACCGACGATCACCGGCCTAAAGTCGTCTATGAATGGGCTGGTTCAAGAGGGTTACACACTTAAATCTTATATTAAGGATGAAGTGATCAGGAGTTTTGCCGTCTCAGTAGAACCCCGCAATTTTGTGCAATATATTTCTATCGGATCGGGTTCTGCCTGTGAAGTCCCTATTGGTGGGACCAGTTGCACGATCGATGTAGGAAGTATTAAAGTAAGTGATTCGGATTTATTGATAGGTTCACGGGAAATAACTGTCACCGCTAATTCGAAAAATAATTACTTTGCCCCTCCTGAAGCGCAAAAGCTTACGCTGACCTGGGACTACCGTCCTCCTGTTGTTGACCATACTCTCTGGAATTTCACTGATGAAGCTAAAACTATCAGTATTGGCGGTCAGCAAATCTATACCGGCGCTAAAACGGTAGCTGTAGCCGTCAAAGTGCCCCAGGAAGAGACTGAAGGCGAGTGGTGGCTACCAACAGCTATGACGCTGACGATGGTGCCGGACGGGGTTTTCAAGCCGACAACAAAAGTAACTTTGGATGACGGTACGGTTATCGACTTTAAGCAATCCTGGGTAACACCGATACGGCGTACCCTCCAGCCCGTGAGCGGACCCCAGAAGGTCGGCGATGAGTATCTGTATATCTTTGACTTAACAGACCTGACGAATGGCTCTTATGCCGCCACGTTCACTATAGAGAATACTAGCAAGAATACGTCTACGTACAATGAGCCCGAAAGCAAACTGATGCTTTCTGATAACCCCACACTCATGGTACTTAAGGATGGGGCAGCGCTGGCAAAACGAGCACCTGTTTATTTCTTAAATGAAATTATTGTTGCCGCATTCCAGGGGCAGGCCGGGGTTGCGGATATTAAAGCCGTTACTATCGATAACAAAGTTGTTGAACTCACCCCAACGAACTACAAAGGCATTTATTATCTGCCGGTGGGGGATGATCTAGATGTGAATGCTGACCACGAAATCACAGTCGTGGCGGAAAACCTGTATGGCAAGATTGTGACATTCAATACCACTTTCACGTATCAACCGACAGGGTTTGCGCTTAAAAACTTAGAAAAAGACGTCACCTTGTATTCTCGCGTTCGGCAATATACCGATCTGATGAGTCAGACAGCCGGTGATAAATGCACTCTCTTTACTACGGAAGAGAACGCGCAGGCTTATCTTGAGTGGTATGGCGGCAAATCTGATATCACTGCCTGTTACCCTCAGTGGAACAATGTACCGGACGGGCTTGAATTTTACTTTAAAGGCAGGACGCCAGGACTTACGGGGTTCTTCAATAAAACTGGCGAAAACCTGCTCGATTACCAAGTCTATATGATAAACGGTAGAGGCTCTAAAGCTGTGTCGGCCAAATACCGCCGCGTATTGACAACTCAACTGCCATATAACCCAATCCTTACTTACAAGAAAAATAAGTTGGTAACTGGGATCAACCCTAACACTGCACTAGCGTACACGACAGGTGGGGAAGCTGCTCGCCTCTTGGCAAAAGTGGTACCTGCTGATGTGACAGTCTATGTTTCGCAAAACGGGGGTGAGAACACAAAAACGACGTTTAAAAACCGTTCATCAAACAACGATGCAACTACATTCGTTCAGCGTCTGAAAGTAGCCGCAGCCCCACTGTGGACGAAAAATGTATTCGACATTGCTGTAGAGTACTCGAAGGACCCGACAATGCGGACCGCCGATACACTTAACGTGTATACGGTCCCCGACTTCAGCATTCGGGCTACGATGGAAGTCGAAGACAAAAAGACGGCTACTACAATGGAATTACCGTTGAAGGTGTCAGTTGGGCGCTATAACAATTCAACTCGCAAAAGCTCATTTAGCCGGACGACAATGGGTGACTGGGATGTAACCATTTACGCTCAGAAAAGTATCTATGGTAAAGATCCAGAAACAGGCCGTTTTAAAACGACGTATGAACGTACCCCATTAACCGAGGCATTGCCGGTGAATGATGCCGGGGTAGTCGAAACAAAAATCAAAATCGAGAATATGGACCTTGGGAACATGCGTCTTGTCGGGATAGCTAAAGTCCGTTCGCCTTTCGCTGATTTTGAATTGACCCGGGAAACAAGTGCGGTCGGCATACGTGTGTATAAGGGTGAAGAGCTGGAGGGTAATCTCTCAAAGAGCCTGATTATCGGCCGTATCCCGCTCAGTACGCTTGTGAACTTCAAATCGGCCAGCACAGCTAACTCTGATGCGCTTGCTCCTACCGAGTGGCAGGAGTCGTCAGACAATGGGCAGACATGGACGATGCTTTCGGACATGACTGGGAAGAGAAGTATTTCAATCAGAAAAACTGACGTCGGTAAGTGGCTCTACAGGGCCAAGATGACCAACAAGTTTACGTCAAAAGTGTCTTATAGCGACGTGCTGACAGTTGTAACGTACAAACAGCCTAAGCTAAGTATTGATGTTGCGGAAATTCTTGAAGGCGATGATTTACCAGTCTCGTTGCTGGATAATGATGAGCCGATTCCGCAGGGTACGGCTGAAGTAATGTGGTCGGAAGATAAAATTAATTGGGTCGCGGGTGACACTACCTATACCGTGACTGCCGCTGAGAAGCTTCCGCCAACTATCTACGCCCGGATGCGCTATCTGGATTCAGACGACCTGGCTGAAGAGTCCTCCTGGAAAGAGACGTCTGCGCGGTTAACGGTCGCTAAACCCAAGCGCCTTTCCGTTTCAGTGAGCAGCATTTCAAAGGTAGAGGTGGGAAGTAAAGTTACTTTAGATGGTAAATACTCCAACCCGAACAGTCGGTACCAGAACGGAAATGACGTCATTGAAGAATGGACTGCCCCTGACGGACAGAAAATCAGAGGGCCTAAGTTGTCGATGACGCTGACAGAGGAGATGCTGGATAAGCAAGGCTATGCGGCATTTACATACAGTGCATGGCTCGCTGACAGCAAGGAAAGTACCATTTCCACGCGGAAAGTATCGATTAAGTCCTGGGTGTATAAGTTCCCTGAAATGAAAGTCAGTACGAAGCTAAAATACACTATGGCCCCGTCGACCTTACACGTCGCCCTGACCGGAATAAAAGACGGTGACTATCCGGGAGTAACTTATTCACGGGAGTGGATCTACGATAAGGAAAATATCTCCATTTCAAAAGATGAAGGAGATACGAAAGAGTTTGCAATTGCGAAGCCGGGTAAATATACGTTGATGATCGTTTTCCGCGATAACCGTAATAACGAACAGCGTATTGAAAATACCTTCGTCGTCGATGAGCAAACTCCGATGACTGTTGAAATGACCCCAAAATTCTCTAATAAGTTCATGAGGGCTCCTCTTGATGTCACACTAAGATCTAATATTAAACTGGCGCACTCTGCTGACAGTATTGATACGGTGACGTATAAAGTAAATGGAGAGGTTGTCCAGGGTAGTAAAAACTATTGGGCTCAGGGAATTCCCGGTCTTACTGAGAAAAAATATGAAATCACGCTGGATGTTGTCAGTAAAATGGGACAGCGTGGTACAGCATCAGTAGATTTTGATGTTGTAAAAAACGCCGCTCCGCAATGTGTGCTAAGCCATACAGAATCCAATATGAGCTGGAGTTTCACAAATAAATGTGTCGATACTGATGGCAAACTGGTTCGTTATGAATGGTATATCAATGATGAACTAAGGAATGTTTTTGGCAGCACTGCGACACTATCGAAAAATCTTAATCGTGGGAAGCAAGATATCCGTGTAGTCGCATATGATGATAGTGGAGATTCAGCAACACAGCGCACGGTCGTATATGGCCCAGATGAGGAAAAATCAAAGGCTGTAGAAACAACTGGTACATCGCAGTAAGACAAATTTATGTACTGAAATAGAAGCCGGGACAGTAATGTCCCGGCTTTTTGTCTTTGGTCTTTTGAATTGATTTCGTCGGAAAAGTTACTTTGCATGAACGGTGATACAAGTCTCATGAATCACCAATCAATGGCAATAATGAAAGAAAAAGAGGGGCGTAAATTATCAGAAATAACTGGCTTTGTAGAAATAATGACGGTCCAAAACATGGATAATAGGTATTAAGGTAATGTAAAAATTAGTCCTTTGGTTCCGGTATCTGAGAGAAGCAGGTTATGAGCGAATACATACCTAAGAAGCGTGGGTTACTGAGTTTTGATTGGTACGTGCCGATCAATTTGGCAATTCTGATACTGGTACTGGCCATCTTCTTTACTCGATTTACATTTGGACATGGGCTATTAAATGGTTGTTTACCTGCTGATTTTTACATGATTGACTTGAAGGATAAATCTGTCAAGGCAGGAAACATCATTGCATTTCATATGCCAAAATCAGTCCGATTTATACGTGAAAATGAGAAGGTTATTAAAATTGTGGCGGGGGTAGGCGGAGATCGCCTAAGAGTCACAATGGATGGCGTTTATAACGGGAGCAAGTTTTATAAAGCTAATGCCAGACGTATTTCAATGAAATACAACATACCTGCTGAGTCTATTGAAAGAGAATTAACTATTCCGAAAGGAGAAGTTTTTTTAATTGGCCAAACGGATCACTCATGGGACTCACGATTTTGGGGGCCGGTTAAGTTGACTTCAGTTATTGGGAAAACATATGCGATCTATTGAATTAAAAACAACGATTAAGCCTCTGGCCACCTGCCTGGCGTTTTACGCCTTGATGTCCACCGCTACGGCTAGCCCCCAGTATCAACAGGTTGCTGACGACATTGCTAGGCAAGCTCAAGTATTGGGCGCTCAGTCAACGCCGCCGGAAACAGCAGAAGGCCCGCTCTCGTCAGGCTCTCTGGATTCTCCGGATGTCCAGAAGTACGTCCGCCAGGCTGAAGCTTTGAAGCAAAACAGGGACATCAGTCAGCCAACGAATCGGGGCTATGTACCGGGTATGAATGCTGACAGTGTGCAGGCGGTTATCGATCATACTCAGGCTATACGCGCTCAGAATAATAATTCTGAAGCAGTTAATGACATTATTCGCAGACGTGATGAAATTCAGGGAAATATTCAGCTGAACGACTCAGCACTGAAGTCTGTCGAAAATAAACCAGAAGTAATGCGCAGCCAGTCGACGAATATCGAAAAAATGTTTGGTACCTCAGGGATCACCGCCGCTGACTTCGAACGAAAAATAGATAGCAGACGGGAAGAGGTGCTTTCGACAGAAAACGGTATCACTATCTTTGCGTCATTTAGCCTGCCTGATTACGTCCTAGAAGATCTACTCCGTACCGCGTCACAAAATAAGGCGAGAGTGGTTTTTAATGGTCTGAAGAAAGGCACGACGCGTCTTCCGGAGACTCAGGCTGCAATCAATCAGTTGGTGGTGAAGGGGAAGTTTGACTCTCCACTGATTACGATTGACCCTGATGCGTTTGACCAGTACCAGGTCACGCAGGTCCCGACAATTATCTCCCGTGAGGAATCCCGATTCGCTAAAATGGTCGGTTCGTTTAACGTTGATTTCTTCCAGCGAGAACTGGCCAGAAATCCCGATCAGGATATTTTACCTAATGCTGGTACGACCTATCCGGTCGAAGAGAAAAGCATTATTAAAGAGCTCGAAGAGCGAGCACAAAAGTATGACTGGGAGGGCGCCAAGAAGCGAGCTGTTGCAGACACATGGAAGAACCAATTCATGGTTAATCTGCCTCCGGCTCAGGAGCACAAGGAATGGTTAATTGACCCGACTATCAGGGTCACTCAGGACGTGAAAGATAAGCAGGGCCGCGTCATTGCTTCTGCGGGCGAGCTGATTAACCCGCTGAGCAGGTTCCCGCAGAACCTCACCATGATAATTTTTGACCCATTGAATCCGGGGCAGCTTGATTGGGCTGAGAAGCAATATCGCCAACTTCTTGGCAGCGGACAGGTTATGCCGATGTTTACGCGAATTAAACAGGAAAATGGTTGGGACCATCTGAATGATCTGCGCGAGAAATTTAACGGGAAAGTATTCAAAGTCAATGAGCAAATTATTTCCCGCTTCCAGATTAAAAACACTCCAGTGTTGATTTCAACTGAAAAAGATAAATTCCGGATAACGCAATTCAGTGAAGCTGAAATACGTGGTGTTGGAGAAAAAATCTCGGCAGAGGAGAACTGATATGAAGATCGGATTTATTTTAGGGGCGCTGCTGGCCACATGGCTGACTCTGAATTACCCGGACCTGATGAGAGAGTATTTCAACAAAGTGGTTACGTATATGGAAAGCGTGACAACATTCATTACTAAATAGTGAGCGTGCCGGTGAAGAAGCTAAAAAAGTTACTTTTGGAAATTTTGGTTGCTGTCATGCTGTCATTTTCCCTGCCTGCAATGACCATGGCCGCAGATACCGGCGTCCCGGGAGCAATGTGCCAGTCAGCTGGTGTGTGGCAGGGACTAATCAAAAATATCTGCTGGAGTTGCATCTTCCCGATGCGGATCATGGGAATTGGTGCGGCACCTGAAGGTGCCGCACCCTCACGCCCCGGCTGCTATTGCACAGACCAAAATGGGATACCAGAAATCGGATGGCAGTTAAGTTTTTTCCAGCCAGTTAAAATCGTAGAAGTAGTGAAAAGCCCATGGTGCAGCCCATTTTTGGAGGGAACCATGTTGCAAAAATCACAGTTCGATATTGGCAAGAGCAATACTAACCAGCCTATGACTGCTACAGAAGCCGGATTCTACGACGTACATCTCTGGGAATTCCCGATCATGACAATGTTGAAATTGCTGATAATCGGTGAATGTACAGCAGAACCTTATATTGATGCCAGTCTGACGTATATCAGCGAAGTTGATCCAATGTGGGAAAGTGATCTGTTGACGCTCGTGCTGAACCCCGAAGCTGTGGTATTTGCAAACCCTATTGCCTCAATGGTATGTGCTGCTGACTGCGTGGCAGTGACTGCCGGAAAGGATAATTTGGCTGCCTATTTTTGTGCCGGTTGTGATGGTAACTTGTACCCGCTTACAGGGCACGTCTATGCGAATGATGATGCCGTCAGAACCAGTTCCCTTATTACACAACGACTACTAACTAAGTTACATCGGCAAGGAATGCTAATGAGAACAATGGGAGCAGATGCAATGTGTGAGAAAACATGGGAATACTTCACTCCTCGTTCACAATATAGACTTTCAATGCTTTACCCAACGCCAGAAGCTAAAGGGCCTGATTGCTGCCATAGGCTTGGTGACTCCGTACATGATTGGTCAACGCTGAAAGGTGGACGAAAGAAAATAGGCATAGATAATTATGTCTATATGCTATGGAGATATAATGACTGTTGCGTGCGTTTTAATCCCGGCGCTTAATTGCAGGAGGCTTTTAATATGAAAACTAGGAAATTAATTGCTTCAACAATTATTGCGTCTATGCTCGCAAATACTATGAGTTGGGCATTTTACGTTTCGCTCATTAACATGGTTATGACACCAAAAATATACGCAGCTGATGCGATATTTGATCAGTTGGAAAACAATTTTGACCTTGCGAACCCCAACGCAAATCGAAATGCAACAACAAGTGCTCAGGATATTGTAGAGAAGTACAAGAATGCTGATTCCGGGGAAAACCTGAGCGGAAAAATATCAGATAAATATGTAGGTAAAGCAGATTCAATAAACTTAGACGTTGGGAAGTACGGGGCGCTGAACTCAAACGAAAGTGTTATGAGTAATGCTGCATCTGACGGCAAGTCGATCGGTAAGACCGTACAGTTACCGAGCATGACGGGCGGTACGATCAACTCTAATTATACGAAAGAGGGGGCAAAGTTACTTTCCAGAGACAGTAGCGGTAACATTGGTATAAGTAACAACACGAATACAACGGCAGGAACCAAAACCAGTACAGGAGAGCTATTCAGCTCAGAGCAGAAGCACAGTGATATTCAGTTTAATTCCGGTGGCCGGTATGGAGATGAGGATGGATTCATCAATGACATCAAAAATCGAAAAAGTCAGCTGTTTGAAGCGCAGAGTTACGATGGGGTTGCCTACCGTACACTGGTGAATGCAAATAAAGACAACCCAGCATCTAATATTAAACCTAACGACCCTATGTTCAATGCTGGCCGAAATGAAATTGGTAATGCTGTAGCCGGTACAGGCAACTGGCTACAGAGTTGCAATACGGAAACAAAAAAACAAACTATTACTACACACTATCCAGATTATAAAGAGTTTTACTGCAACTCACCCAAGAAAGATAACTTTAATAGTTGCACAATAACTCGTGATTTTTCCGTACCTGTTTATATCTCAGGTGGTAATGGTGATATGTCTATGTGCGGGGATAATTGTGTGAGGGTCTGGTTCGGCAGAAGAGACGACAACTATTGGAACGATGGAGTATATGACAACTCATTAACCTTAAAATTTCATCCTGATGCAAAGCTTGCAACTGCGAAAATAATTAATGCAGAGTGGGATGATCATATGAGGGTCACGCTTGATGGAACGCAGATTTTTGCTCACATAGATGGAGAATATAGAAGTAGCAATTATCCATCACCACAAGGGCCATGGGAGCTGAAAAAATCATGGAAGCTTGACAAAGTCTACGATATTACCGACCAGGTAAGAAACTCTGTATATCAGGAGGTGGACCGTGAAGTGACAATGGCGTCACGCGTTTGGGTAGGTGGCGGTGGGGAAGGCTATTTTGAAGTTGAGCTGACTTTTGAAAATATGAAGCTGGAGGATAAACATATACAGGAACCCGCAGGTTGTTTTGATGCAGTACAAACGCCGAATTCATTCTGTCGGTTTGACCGGTTTGTGAACATGGATGTCGGTACAAAGCGGCTCCCGGAAACTGTGCTTAAAATGGCCACACCGCTTTATAAAGGCGATACCGGGTTCTTAACCTGGAAAACAAACCTTGAAGGTTACTTCTGTGATCCCCTGGCGAAGGAAAAGCTGTGCTCATATGATGCGAAGGGAAACATCATGAAAGACGCCGCAGGAAAAGACCTCTGCTACAACTACGACGACATTAAAAATATGCCTGACGCTTGCGGCACATATAAAAATGATGCTGCGTGTGTGCTCGATACACAGACTTGTGCAGAAGGTTGGTTCGATGAAGGCACAAATACATGCTACATGTATGAGCAGAAATATACGTGTGACAGAGGTAAGGACGTCGTCAGAGAGGTAGAGTCACAGACTAACGCCTGTGTAGGTATGATCCCATGTTCTGGTGGAACATGCGAAACCGGCCCAAAAGAGGAAAACAATGATTTTGGGAAAGTGGCCGCGTACTCAAACATGGTTCAGTACATGCAGGGTGAGGCAAAATGCGAAGATCCCAACGACCCTAATTCCTGCTCCGTCTTTGAGGGGAAAGCAGAATGGTGCGGCAGGTCCGTTGGTTTTGTGAACGGGCTGGCCAAAACAGATTGCTGCGAACAGCCACAGGGTACCGCTGGCTCACTAGAGGCGATTATGCTGGCTGGGTCGATGATCCGAAACACGAACTGGACACGAGTGAATGCTCAGCTGGTAAGCTGGACCGGTGGGGAGAGTGGAACCTGGGCTTCAATGGCTAACTCGGTTGGTGAATGGACAGCATCGGCAGGTAAAACTGTTGGTCAGATGTGGAACAATGTCACCAGTTCGCTAACCAGCGTCTACGAAAATGTGGCCGGTAACCTTGGGCGAACAGTAGGTTCATCCACTGCTGGTGGAAGTGGTCAACTTGCTAAGGAGACAATGAGCTCTTTCGGGCTTGGTACCCTTAAGAAGATGGCCATGGAAAAAGCATATGACTTGCTTCCCGATACAGTAAGGGACTTCGTTTTTAAAAATGTAGCGACAACGGGTGGCGAAGTAGTCTTTTCAGCAGCAATTCAAAACTTTATGCTTGCATTAAATGTCATTGGCTGGATTTATACCGCATATCAAATAACAAAAATGTTGCTTGAAATGCTTGTGGCCTGTGATCAAAAAGAAATGGAAGCGTCTATTCATAAAAATCAGAAATCCTGTTTCACACTGGATACTGAACGCTGTGTTAAATATCTCAATATGGGATTTACAAAGAAGTGTGTTAAAAAAGCAACAGACATGTGCTGCTACAATTCAATGTTATCTCGCGTGATTATGCAGCAGGCGTATCCTCAACTTGGAATAGATCCGGTTGCTTCGAGTTGCGTTGGATTATCAATTAGTCAAATACAGAGATTAGATTTTGATAAGATCGATTTAACTGAATGGATTAACGATGCCGTCCAGGTCGGAGAAGTTCCTGATCAGTACGCTACATTCTCCGAGTCATCGATAACAGAAAATTTGCCATTTAAAAATGAAAATTACCAACTTCCATCCCAAAGAACGAAAGAATCAATGGGTGGTGAGGATAATATGATAAAAGCTAGACAGGAAAATAATCAGGCAATTAAAGAGGAGAATGTGGACTGTAGCTATCTACCACGGCCCGCGATTTGTGAAGTTGGGTCAACTTATGTAGACCCAATTACTGGGAAGGAATTACCAAAATACTAAATGTAGGGGCTGTAAAGCCCCTTTATTTTTATTTTGCTTTAAGAGTTTTTTCAGGGAAACCCTTCTGACCATATTCTCCTGCGAAAAGATAATAATCTTTACCGTTAATAGATGCAGCAACGCCACCTGGGGTAGTGAATTTTGGACTGTCAGAACGGAAAATAATACCTGAGAAGTTAGTACTAGATTCATTGCCTTTAAATGGAATGAATACGTAACGAACTACTGAATAATCACCGGCAGGTAGATTAAGTTGAGGGATTTCAGATCCAGACGCTGGGCGAATAACCTGGAAGCTGTACATGGACTTAGTCGGCATTACGTCGGCAGCTGGCTTTGAAGGGAGGTCGCAGGTACTCCATTTATTCATCACTGCCATATCAATCTTGCATGAAGCCAGAGCCGCACTTTGCTTCGAAGGATTGAACCCGAGTGCCACCTGTGACTCTTTGGTGTGATTATAAACATATGCAGCACCGGCACGTACTAAGCTTTCATCGTTATAAGGAAGTTTTTTAGGGTTCGGGACAAAGACGACGTATTGGTTAACCTGGATATATTCAGCGTCAGAGGAGCTGTACATTGATCCCAAACTCATAATACTTAATCCACTGAGCCCTCCTGTAACATAGCCCATAGAGCCACTAATTAGCAGTTTGGAAAGCAAGTTATCTGCATCGCCACCCGGCTGGACTGTTTCTTCATTAAAAGTAACGTCAAAACCGGCCAAAGAGTAAGCATTTTTGGCTACCGAGTCTTTAGAATTAGCATGCCAGTAGAGCCCATGAGTGTCGCTGTGCTGTGCAGAATTCGGGGTTTTACCAGCATCCCGGGCACAACCAACCAGCGATGCACTGGCAACAAAAGCAGAAACCAGAGATACAAAACGTTTAGTTTTCATTTGAGACCCTTCTTTGAATGATTTTTTTGTCTAGAAGCATTATTTCATACTCGTCAGTTTCTCAAACAACCAAAATGCAGAAAAAATGAAAAAATGTGAAGCGAACAAAAACCAGTCTTGTAAAGAAAAATCCCTCTAAATTAAATCGTATAATCAGTGGGACTAAATATTCAGAGGCTTTTATGGGTAAACCAACAGATGAGCAAAGGGTCATCATTGAAAATGCAAACGCAAATAATATGGTTATTGCAGCACCAGGGTCTGGGAAGTCATTTACGATGATCGAGGCTGTGATCTCAATCCTCAGGCAGTTCCCATATGCCAAGGTTGGAATGGTCACATTTACTCGCGCTGCAACAAATTCATTGGCTGAAAAGCTGAAAAGTCGGTTAAGTAAAAAAGACCAGGATAGGGTGCTGGTAAATACTTTCCACGGCTTTATCCGGATGCAACTGGACATGGTCAACTGGAAGGGCAAGATGCTGATTAGCTCGGCACAGCGTTCTGTAATTCATCGTGCGTTAAAGGAGTCAGGCGCGCCTTTCCGTTACCCGGAAGCTGAATTTGCTATTGATGCGATTGGAAGGGAAATGGATACAGACATCATTTCAGTTCGCCATACGCGTCAACAAATCCACTTGTTCAACACATACCAGGCAATATGTCAGAAAGACCACGTAGCTGACTTAAATGCACTCTCACGTTTTGTCGTGGGCCAGATGCACTCAGGAAAAATGCAGCCACTAAATTTGACGCATTTAGTTGTAGATGAGGTGCAAGACACCGACTCGATTCAGTATGCCTGGATCGCACTACATACAAGGGGTGGTGTTAACACGAGCATCGTAGGGGATGATGATCAGGCAATCTATTCTTTCAGGGCCTCCGGCGGGGTAAAAATATTCCAGCAATTTGAAAAACAATTCAGGCCAAACATATTTTATCTAAATACCTGTTTCAGGTGTGAACCAGAAATTCTTAAGGTTGCAGGGGCATTGATTGAAAAAAATGTTTACAGATACGTTAAGGATCTGCGTTCAGCTAAAAGTGGTGGTGGAAAAGTTAATTTCCGCTCATATGTTGATATGGATGAACAGATTCAAGGCATCCTCAATCTAATTAACCAAGACCCAAATGGCTGGGCAATCCTTAGCAGAGGTAATGCACATCTTGATCAGCTTGAAAGCCTCATAGAGCAGCCGGTTCTTCGTTATGGAGGCAAGTCCTTTTGGGATGAGAAAGAGACGAGCGACGTACTGCATCTGATGGCTTTCTTTCGGCAGTCCAACGATGTTCGATTAATGAAGAGGGTGCTGGCGCTTTTCGGTGAAAATGAAGAAGTTTTGGATCAAACAGCATTTAGCATGAAAGGGAGAAAAGTAACTTTTGGTGAACTGAGCATCCCAGATGCAAGTTCCCTGGAAACAAGAACACTTCACTCAAACTTCACCCGGTTTACACAGGAGACTCGGGATAAAGTTGAAATCGAAAAGCGCTTCGCAAATCTGATTAAATGGATGGAATTGTCATCAATAAAAATGAGGACTCAGAAAGGTTCACCTTCACTGACACGAATTGCGTTAGATACCTGTAAGCAATGGGCTGAGAAAAATGGCTGGCAAAACATGATAAATCGAGCTGCGGCGATGTGTTTGGGGCCTAAAAAGAAGGATGAGGAATATACGCCGGATAAAGTAGTTTTATCGACATTGCATGGTTCGAAGGGGCTAGAATGGAAAAAAGTCATTATTATGAGTTGCAATGCTGACCAGATCCCAAGCAAGAGATCAGTGGGGCAGGAAGCGATTGAAGAAGAGAGAAGACTTCTATTTGTAGGATTTACACGAGCAGAACAACAGCTGCATGTAATGTGGTACGGTGATCCGTCCTTCTTTTTAAGCGAATGCGCCGAAGAAAAATTGAAAGAGGCAGCGAATATGAGAATAGAATCAAATTTAACAGAAGAATTTTCCAATCAGTATTTACAATAATGACTCTATGTTGTATAAGAATATTGAGCTTTGTATTATCGCTCCCACATTTCAAGTAACTGACAAAAGTTACTTTGCGCATTAAGCGCGGATTCAGCCGTGAAAAGCGGCCAGCTTACTTAAGCTGCAAGGCACCACCGGCAAAATGTCACCTTTGTCGCTGGTGCCTTTCCTATGCCCGTAAAAAGGCAAACCGAATTTACCAAATCGTAACTAATTTAGCTCTTGATTGAGCTATTTTCGTTGCGTACTTCTAATGCCAGAAAGTATAAATCAGGCGGTTCATAGCTTACGGGAGATGAATGACAGGCTTTGCCTTTGTGTTGGAATATTCCATTATTCCTTCCTTCTTACTATATATAGGTGACCCCAAATGTCTAAAAGCAAAGCACGCAGTAAAGCCCTTCTTCTGGCCTTCGCCGATCTGATTCCGGATATGGACAAGGCAGTTAACAAGAAGTTATTGGAATCTCTGATTATTTACTCAGGGCATGATAATGACCTTATTGTTATTTTGAATGAAGACGGACCAACTATAATTGAACTGAACTCTTTAAAATCGGTTTCTATGCTGGCCCAAAAGCTTTCAGCTTTTTCAACTTATTATCATGTAGAAATGCAGCAAATTCATGTCAATCCAATTGACTTTGAGAAGGCTTATAAGCTACTCAAAGAAGCACCTGCAATTCCCATGTTTAAAACTTTAGCTGAACTGGATAAGTTTTTAAATGAAGAGTTTGAAAAGTATGGGTTGAACACATTCCTTGATGTGGATGACCTAGATTATTCACTCGATAAATCCAGAGAGTTAAAAAATGATCAGTTGATTGCCTGGGTTTCTGAAATTATTGTGAAGCGCGATAAATTAGCATTGCGTAATCGCTTTAATGAAGTGACAAAGGCACATTATGAAACTGTAGATGCATTGTATGCAGCCGTCCGTCCCTTAATGAAAGAATTAGGTTTTCCTGATGAACTCATGCTACATACCTTTAGTGAATTGAGCGTTTTCGATTCCAAAGGCTGGGACCATGCTATCAAATCTAAAATTGAATTTCTCACAAAACGAGAAGCGCAATATTTAGATGACAAAATGAAGGCAGAAAAACGGCAGTTAACAATTGATGAACTTTTGACTCAAGTCAATAGCGCTAAAACAGCTAAAGAACCAAGACCTTTTGGTCAGACG
Organism: Klebsiella sp. RHBSTW-00484; assembly: GCF_013705725.1. Taxonomy (NCBI): domain Bacteria; kingdom Pseudomonadati; phylum Pseudomonadota; class Gammaproteobacteria; order Enterobacterales; family Enterobacteriaceae; genus Klebsiella; species Klebsiella sp. RHBSTW-00484. Next base: position 43,613 of record NZ_CP055482.1, read on the forward strand.
TTTTGTTTTGCTGTTCTTGGCATGATGTCATTGATGTTCATTGTAAATAAATTTATTTAATCCTGTTAAGGGGGAACCCTGACAGGGCTTCTCTTTGATTAAAATGAGGAGAGAAGAAATGTCACATCTTGAATATGTTAATGAAGTTAAAGTGTCCGGGATAGTTATCAGTGCAATGGAGAAAGAAATGACTGACGGTAACGTTGGGTTATTAATAAAGCTCAAAAACAGAATGAAGACTGAAATTAATGGTGAAATCGCTGAGAGAGAATTTTCTATTCAAATCAAAGTGTCACCAGAAATGTATTCAGGCTGTTTCACTGGTATAAATCAAGGTGATGAGTTAATGGTCTCCGGTTATCTTGTTGTGGATATTGTCACGTTGGAAGGGAGAGAGCACCCTCTTGACTACATGAGAGTCGTTGCAACAAGTAAGTTAGCTCACATACCTAAACCCCCCAAGGGTTTTGGGCAAAGTAGCTTTAGACAGATCTGACATTTAAACCACCCTAAAGGGGAGAAATCCCTTCATGGGAGATCTCCCTTTGGAGGCCCCATGAAACAAAAAATTAGCTCGACATCATTTATTGGTAAACAAATGGATTTTTTCTCTATATTCGATTTTGAAGAAGAGGAAAATGAAATAATACCCATAGTTGAGTCTCCGCTTGAATATATAAATAATGCAATAGCCCAAAAGCAAAGCATGCAATCAGAAGAAAAACATTCTGGCCCGGAACTGGTGCCTCATGTGTCGGATGATGTTGCATTGCTAGGTCATTGTTCCAAATTACTCAACAATCAAATTCTGCATGGAATTAGTTTTGCTTCTGAAACTGATTATCTCTTCACTTTAGAAGAATACAATGCAGAATTAGGTGGTCTGGTTATCGACTGGGCTCCTGAAGATGTATATCAGTTATACGTCGTCGCAATGGAAGAGTCGTTGGAAAACGTTAAATATCTTGTCTTTACAAAATCACTCTATACAACTGATGAATTCGGAAATATCAAAGTGAATCCGCTTCTTGAAGCAGAAACACGTTGGTATATGTCGCAGTCATTTGAGCTTACATGTGCCACTCATGGTATAGATGCTATTGAGTTTAGGTCAGAGCTTAAAAAAAGCTTGTATGAATACACGCACAGTTTTGAAAGTGAAAATGTTAAATTATCTCAATATCATCAGGATAAAGAGATTATTTTGCATGATTGTAAGGAAGATATGGGATGGGATATCTTTTTCGACCGTGACTATTTATTGGCAGAAAATAAACTGGCAGTAAAATGGACTGATCGGGATATAATGGATGTCTATTCTAAAGCATTTAAATCAACAATTAATTTGTTTGAAAAACTTGTCGTAAATAACAAGTTAACATTAAGGGATACATCAGGTTGGGTTATCGTAAACCCTACATTTGAGCGCCAGTTCGAATGGATTGAATCTGAAGTATTCGAAATTGTAGGGACTCATCTTGGTTACAACGTTGATGCTATCAGAAAACAGATGGTTACAGCGTGTAAGATGACCTTCAACTAATATGCCACTGGCAAACATCTGCCAGCGGGCGGTGTTTGCATTTTACCGGAGTTTTAAAAATGACTAACGCCGCAACTATATTAGAAACCGAAAATTCATTACTGGAAGAAAATATTGGTAATCTGTTACCCGCAAATGTTATATCTACAAAAGCATATGCGAATAAGGAACAATATTACCTGGTTAAGGCCAAAGATTTGTTTGGTATTCCTGAAATGTCCGAGGATATGATAGTTCCAGTATTTAAACGTTTATCTCCACATCGTGCAAACCTGAATAAGGATTATATACCGAATGCTCGTATACTTGAGCAAGTAGTACAATTGCTCGTAAGTAACGATATAGATTTAAGTGTATGCCTGAAAGGGGAGTCTGGTTCTGGTAAGACTGAAATGGCAATGTACATTAGCCATATGCTGAATTGGCCGCTAACCATAAAGCAAATCAACAGTAATATTCGTGCTGATGAACTTGAAGGTGAGCGTAGTCTCATTAACGGAAACACCAGTTTTGTGCCCAGCGAGCTTGTAACGGCGTTTCAGGAAGGCCACCTCATTCTTCTGGATGAAGTGGACAAGATTGACCCTGATACCGCCGCGAAGCTGCATATGCCTATAGAGCGTAAGCCCTGGTCACTAGCCGCCAACGGTGGCGAAGTGGTTAATGCCAATAAGTTTACGCGGTTTATGGGTACAGCAAACACAAACATGAGTGGGGGATCTCGTAAGTTCGTTTCATCACAGCGGCAGGATGCAGCGTTTATTAAACGCTTCCTGATTGTGGAGATGGAAAGGCCTTCAGAGGTTGCATTAACCAACGTTTTGCTTAAACGCTACAATAGCCTGCCTATGCTGGTAATTGAAAAATTCGTTTCGGTAGCCGTTGCAGTAAACAACATAGGAACTGAAGACAGTGTAATGGATATTCGTCAGCTTGTGGCATGGGTTGGAACGTCGATGACGTTAAAGACCATGTCCTTACTGGATACGTTTAAAATTGCTTTTGCGTCGGCTCTGCCTGCACATGCCAGTGGTATGGTGCTGGAAGCCATCGATTTAAAACTCGGTGACGATAAGAACCGTACAATGGAGTATTACACTGCAAAAAAGTAGTTATAGATGGGACGAGTTATCAGAAGGCTGAATGCCTTGTGACAGACTTTGCTCATCTTTCGTTTTACGGTTTTTTGAGTGCAGACGGGGATGAAACTTTCGCGATTGCACAGGAAGGAAATCAATATATAGGTCTTAAGCAGCACAATAATGACTATTCATTTATTTGTTATCAAGATTGTGACAAAGATATGGAAGCCATGATTAAGGGCCTTGAATCAAAAGGATTCATGTATCAAGGAAGTATTCAATCGACGTCTGTCGAGAGTGAATTTCCTGGAATTCTTTTAACAACACTTGAGAAGTAATAATCTTAACCCTATCGGGAAATCTTTCCCGACAGGGAGGTTTTCCCATTTTTTTAATCTGGAGAAAACCTATGACTTTCAATACTTCTAAACTTAATAAAGTTTCCGCTAAGCAAATCTGTGATAACTTTGTAAAAGCACATCCTGATTTGTTGGAAGGTGCTGTTATAACAAAAATCGAAATCAGTGGTTGTCAGGGCTCTCGGCGTACCGATAAAATCGAACTGTCCTATGGCGGCGATGATATAACGGACCAGAAGAGCGTGTCTAAAAGTGAAGTTCGCTGGATAGACATAAAGGCACTGAGTTTCAAAAGCACTATCACTAGTCGAATTTCAACACTCTGTTCACGGTTGTGTATCCGCTATAGCAATATGTGGATTTTGCCTGTCGAAAGAATGGAGGAGTTTCTGGAAGAGGCACAAGAAATTGAACGTGAATTTCAAGCCGGTATCCAGAATGTGGTTGATAACTATGACACTCATATTCAGGCTGAGAAAGATCGCAGTCCGTTGATGTCAGATTTAATCGACCAGTTGAAATTAACGAAAGATGATTTTATTAAATCATTCCGGTTTAATCTGGCGCATTTCATTCCGTTTTCACCGATTAGTGTGGAGGGGGATGAAACACAGGACTTTTATCAGGAACAACTGATAATCGATTTGGCCGATGAAGCTATGAAGGTTTATGCAAAAATCAGTAAAAATGATAATTTGCGTTCCAGCACGATTGACCGATTAAAACAGATGCAAGATAAAATCATTAGCTTTATGTTCATTCATAAAGAGGCGGTTGTTCTTGCAGAAGCTATCAAGCACGTCATGAATAATTTACCCAAAGGCGCCATTTCTTCTCCCCGTGATGTTGCGGTGTTAAAGCAATGGTTCTATTTCATGAGTGATGCGTCAATGCTGAAACGTATTATTTCTGGTGAGCAGAAAGTAACAGATTGGCTGGATTCCATTACCCGGTCATTCAATATTGATTCACAGGATAATACGGCTAACTCTCAGAATGCTTTTGAGGATGATGTTTTTTCTTCAGCAAATGTGTTCAGAGAAGATCCGCTTGAAGAAGTTGAGAAAAACGCAGTAACTGCACCTTTGTCTGCTGTTGTCCCTGAAGAAGATGTTTCCCTTCAGGCCAGTGGTAGTAATAGTGCTTTTAACAGCGAACTCGAACTGAACGGCTGGTGATTTAGTCTTGTAAAAATAACCCCAGATGGGTACTTCACCATCTGGGTGAGTACCCTTTATTAATTAAAGGTACTCAAATGAAATTTGATTTGAAATCTTCACCCCGCCATATTCAACGCCTGACGAATATAGCCAGCGTGATAAGCGGTATAAGTGGTCTTAATGTTGTAATAGACAATAAGGTACATACACCTTATTTCAACAGCGAAAAGAACGTTTGTGTATTACCTAATGGTGATTATAGCGATGAGAAATTCGTCAAGCTAATTGAAGGGTTTATATGTCATGAAGCTGGACACGGTCGCTATACAGAACATGAAGTATACCGTGAAGCTTTTGTTGGGGAACTGATTAATGCAGATGGCTTCATCAGTATAGATGATAAGCTGAACGCTGAATTTCAAACCCTTAAACAAAAGAAAATCGCATATGCCCGGGCTTACCGTCTACATGGACTTATTAATCTCTTTGATGATGTCCAGATGGAAGAGAAAACGGGTATTGACTATCAGGAGGCAAAAAAGCGCCTCGCGGTAAGTTATGCCTTGATGGTTGAAGCTGGGCGAATGACGGTTGATGTTTCTTCAAGCCCTCAAAACCCTGTTCAGTTTATTGAAATGTTCCTGCTTAATACATTGCGGGTTAACGTTCTCCAGCAAGAAGGGCATAAAGAAACGCTTGATCCATTTTTCGATTATGCAAAGAAAATCCTTGAGCCTGTAATTTTAGAAGTTGATGAGATTATTCATCAGGCTCTAAGTTGCAAAAGTACGCAAAATTGCGATTCTCTGGCGCGTAAAACCTTGGCTCTTTTAGAGCGTTTACGGGATGAAGCCAAAGAGAAACAGCAAGAAGAGGATCAGAATAAAGACCCGCAAAACGACACAGACAATTCATCTGGCTCTGAGAATGAACCTGATTCCGAAACCAATGGTGACAACCAGGGTGAAGGGGATGGAGATTCCGAAGAGCAAGACGATGATGCTGGTAATGGTAAAGCACCTATGGAAGATAATGAGCCGTCAGAGCAATCTAAAGGGGATGAAGAAAGTGCTGAGAGCGGTAACGGTGAACCTGATGGAGAGCCCGAAACCGATGAATCGGCTAACCCTGACTCGTATGATGCTGACGGAACTCCTTCCCAAATCGACAGTTCCAATGGAAATCCTTCCGATGGGGAAAGTAACTTTTCTCCTGAGCAGTGGAGTATCCTTGCCAAATTGCTGGATGATTTTCTTAACAGCGATGAGGAAAGTGAAGATTTTCATGAGGCTCTTGCAAATGAAATCTCCGTAATTGCTGCCAGTGTGTCGGATGAGGTTAAAGCTGAATTTGGTGCAAATGAGTGGGATCTTCCAGATTTGCTTATTGATCTGAATGTCTACAATGAAGCATTAAATATCAGTCAGACTCTTGGGGCAGACTTATCTGTTTTACAGCAGGTAAAAATGCGTGGTCAATTTAAAACCCGTGATAGAGGCTTGTCATTCGACATTAATCGATTGATCCAGTCTCCGATGGGTGTGAGGGATGTATTCCGGTCGCAAAGCGAATCTAAAAACCGGGGCCACGTCGGCTTGGTTATTGTTCGTGATATTTCAGGTTCTATGATTCTGGATCACCGTTATATCCACGCAATTAAGACTGACCTTGCATTAACTTTGGCGATTGAAGCTAATTCAAAAATGCACGTTGCTAATGTGATTTATCCGTTTGTCGACAAAGACTTTGAAGTTATCAAAACGTTTGATGAAAACGCGGAAGAGACGCTTTCAAAATTTTCACTCGGCTGTAAAGGGAATAATACCCCAACGGGTTCCGCCTTAATGGCTGCTGTAGAATTGTTACTTGAAAGCCAGTTTGACAGGAAAATTGTTTTCCTTATTACTGATGGTTATCCGACAGAGTCTGATTACACCATTAGTGATGTTCTTACGGTAGCTGAAAGTAACGGTATTGAAATCGCTGGTGTAGGCATTAAAACTGATGAGTTAATTGGTTTTGATGAGGGCACCTTCGTAAATGTTGATGATATTTCTTTACTGCCGAATGTGGTCAGTAAATTAGTACATCAAATTCTATCTAATTAACTCTACCCAATCGGGGCAAAATGACGCCCGGTTGGGTCGTTTTGCTCCCTGAAGGATTAAGGAGCAATATATGACTCAGATAAAGACTTACCGTGTCGAGTATGAAAAAGTCGGGATGATGCATCGTGTCCGTATTTTTGGTCGCATGGGTGAAGTTGTCAAAAGTGAATTGCCAAAAGAAGTAATTCTCCGGGATGTATCTATACCGGAGGGTAATGTAAAAATGGCAACATCAATGGTTGATGGTTTTATCCAGCGTCTTGAAAATAATGGCTTCAAGTCTGAAGCGTAATTGTTAAGGGCCATTATGGCCCTTATTCTTAGATTCTGCGTTGTGGGTTTCTCCCTGTTTTCTGCATCGCAGAGGGCATTGAGAAACCCACAATGCCAGATAAGAGAGAACAAAATGACTTATGCATCACCGGCTGTTAAGCGTACACCACATGAAGTATCTGAGCACTTTATTAAAATGGTTCACGCTCGTGTTGCGGAAGCCTCTGGCTGGCGCTATGTATTCGATAGAATACCGGCATTTAAAGATGCTTGTGATAAAGCACCTAGCCAGGTTCCTTGCCCCTTCACCGGGGACGGGAAATCAAAGTTCCGTTTCCGAAAAAAAGACCTCTATACCGGTTGTGCTATTCACAATGATTTCCCTGTGAATGCATTTTGTGACGGTATTGATGTGCTGGCAGAGTATTACAAGTTGAGCAAAACCCAGACTTGTAAGAAGATCTTGACTGATTTCTTTGGTATGGATCTGTACGCTCCGTTAACTGATGCGGATCTCGAAAGTGAACGGCGTTATAAATCAACAGTTCGTGCAACCGAAACGCTTGATAGCGATGAAGTTGAAAAACGGCTGCGTAAACTTGAAGTGTTATATCACTATACAGGTGAAATCAAGCCAGGGAGTCCTGTGGGCATGTATCTCCGAAATCGTGGTCTTAAACGAATTCTGAGTAATCTGCCTAAGGATCTTGGTCTGAACAACCGACTTTACTATATGGATAAGTCACTAGAGAAACCGTCAACTTACCCGGGAATGATCGCAATTTATCGTGATACACGGGGACGTCCTCTGACAATCCATAGAACGTTCGTAGAGAAAAATGGTGATAAGGCTCGGGTAGAGAATCCGAAACTGATGATGAAACCGCCTGCCGATATGACCGGCGGCTCAATTCAGCTGTACGACCCACACTACAACTCAGGTACCCGTACCTGGACGTTAGGTGTGGCTGAAGGCATAGAAAACGCGCTGTCAGTAACTGAAGCGACTTCAACACCGTGTTGGGCTGCGAGCTCTGCCTGGTGTCTTGAAAACGTTGAAGTGCCGGATAGTCTACTGCCTCCTCCGGATGTGAAAGAAATACAGTTTTACGTCTGGGCGGATAAGGATGTTGTGAATTCAAGAGGCGCTTGCCCGGGTATGGAGTCAGCAATACGACTTCAGGCCCGAATGGAAGAGTTTTTTGCAAAGCGATATCCCACTTCAGAGCTGACAATTAAAGTCTTTGAACCAGATTTCGATATTCCTGAAGGGACGAAAGGAATCGACTGGAACGAAGTATTGAAATTAACAGGACCTGATGGCTTCCCAGTAAAATGGGCTCCTGAATGTCTTGCTCAGCTTTAAACCCGATAACTCCCCCGCCTTTTTAGGTCGGGGGGGGTTATCTCTTTAGTGTTTAATTTCATAAATACTAAACAGATAATTAGATTTCCTTCGTGAAAATCACCTGTTATTCAGGTTTTTTTTACGGCTGAGATGCTTGCTCAGTTAAATAAATGTGCGGTACATCTGGCTACGGTCGGTTGTATGACGTGGTATATCCATATAACTCAAAACCCCTGACGGGAGTATTACCGTTAGGGTGATGCTCATCGTTTAATATAAGAGAGCATTGTTATGAAAACTGAAAATCAAGACTTATTTAATAAGTTTGCTGCTGTGATTTCATCTCGTATCGTTGAGCAACCATCATCATGCTATTATCTTCATGATAGTGAAGTTGACCTTACGATTTTAAAACACAGCATAATAGATAAGGACAAAAACCTGTTGTATGTAATTCGCCCTTCAGGTACATGTTTGTTACGCTGTGATAAATATTTTTTTCCGAATTACTATCTTACCTGTCGTGGAGATTATAAAGCATTCATTTATGTGCATTTTAATCTTGCTACAGGAAAAGCGGAAGATATCACGTGGCAACAAGCTTTAGAAGTTTTGTCCAAACCGGGAAGGCCCCCATTGAGAGGTTCTCTTGGAAGATTTGATTATTTAAAACTTGTGGTTGATGATCTTCGTACCCGTGGTTATGCCGATTTTCTACCGGCATATAATCTGGATGGACTTCGTCATTTTGCAGTAAAGGATGAGCGACCATCTCTTGTCAGTTATATCGACAATGTCATAGCTCTTTGCGCATAAACATATCACATATTTTAACTACATCCCTGATGGCCAATCCCATCGGGGGGGCCCTCAGCATTTAACCTGGAGGCCTTATGAAATTAGCTACAGATCTTGTCAATGCAGTTCTGATAAAGGATGGTGTTGTACCGGTTTCCATTACTGAGATGCCTGTACAGTCTCTTGTAAATCCTTTGACACAAGTGCATCTCAGCCTGTACCTGAAAACAACGCATTTATCGCGGTTCGTCCCTGACTATGTCGAGACTCTGAAAGATTGTCCGGTATCGTATGATATCGGCCTTGAACTTCAGCAGTGTATCAGCAGTGCTGAATTGCTCTGCGAAGACATGGAATCGCTTGAATTTATCTCTGTATGGATAGAACTCTATACGTGTAATTCAAAGCAACAACGGTTTGAGGAAAGTAACTTTTCTCTTCGTTCCGAAGATATCGAGCTGGCTAAGATGCTAGCTTGTTCCCATGATCTCTTGATTAGCCAGGCTGCTTGTTTCTGGCTTTTATATTTTGATGACTTCATGAGATATGTGCGTAATAGACTCTGTACTTTACTCAGAGAAGTTTTAATACTGATTGCCGGACTGCGGAATGCATTCTTGCACCGTAATGAAGATCAGTTAATTAAGAGAGTGAAGTACGGGAATGAAATGCTGGAGGTAACTCTTAAAGCTATTGCACTATGTTCAATGGACCGGTATCTGAAATCATTTACCTCTTTACGAACAGAAGCGGCAGCTTCGGGTTTTATCAAATGTGTTAAGTCTTATATCAGTACAGGGTGGAGACATGGTTATATAGTCTGTCACTATTATCGAAATGGACAGTCTCTTGGTAAGTCATTACCACTTTTTATAAGTGAGACGTCTGAATACAGTATACAGAAACGAGTAAATCGTCTTATATCTTCCACGATATCAGGGCGAAATAAAGATTTAGGTCTTTCTGATTTCTGATTAACACTACCCATCTGGGGATTACTCCCCTGATGGGCGTAATCCCTTTTTATAACGAGAGGATTACATGAAAATTATCGAGAAAATCATTAATGCATTTCTGATGTCACGCAATCACGCTGTGAAGGTCAGCAATGTTATCTGCTTAACTGGTTGTGACGGTAAATTTACTGGTATACGCTGTGACGCCGATGTTTCATTTGATTTTCTTCATTCGTATGCTAACGCATACAGTTCAATATTTTTAGATATCCCGTTCCCTGGGTTCGAAGACCAGAACATTACGGATTGTGTTAAACGTCAGTTAGATGTAGTGAAAAATAAGCAGAATCGGTCTTTCTTTATTGACCATATTAGATTCCCGGTTACTGTCAAGGAAGGATTCACTCTACAGCGCGGTGGTAGTTACGACGTGACTGATAGTGAATATAACAAGCAACGATTGCTGCATTTAACTCGACATGGACGTTTTGGTGAAGACTATCTCACGTACAAAGAAGGACTGAGTCCCTTCTTTTCATTTGTGAATGTAGAATTACATGAAACTATGAAGGAAGGTATTCGTTTAGCACTTGATGTTTTAAATAAGATAACAACTGACCAACCTGACCGTCTTATAAAGGACTTTAAATATCATGACTGTTACAATAGTTATAATGTTCAAATATTTTGTAAGGGGTTGCCAGTTGATATTCTGGAAACGATGATCGCACCTGACTTTTTGTCATCCGACATGTCTGGTAGTCGTCAGATCATCAAAAATGCACGCCGCTATCTTAAAGGCTTTGCCCACAGTAATCGTGTTTACATGAAGTACGGTTGGCGCTTAGCGGATATCGACACGTCTGATTATGCTAAAGTCATGTCAGATAAAGAAATGCATGCCAGAGATGATCTTAAAATGTTTTGCGGTGTCTTTGTTAAAGAGTGCTTCGCATCCGGAAAAGATGAATACGAAGCCTACCTTCAAGAAAGACAACACGCTATTCGTTACGGGTATTAAAACTTATTTTCAACTTATCTAATCCCTGAGGGAACTCTTCCCTTGGGGAGAATTCCCTCTTAACCGAGGGCAATAAAATGAAAGCTATTTATAAATTAATTGAAGCGATGCTGGTGAAGATGGGTTTTGAAGGTGCTGCGATCCAAAGTGTCAATCTGGAAACCGGAGTCATTCAGAGTCTTGTTGTGAAGGTTGATATTCCAGTCCGGACTTTAAAACCGCATTTAATGCGTTATCTGCGCGACTGGGAGCCTTTATGGGGCCCTGACGTGGATAACCATCCTGTTGCACAATATTGCTCAGGAGCTGCGTTGTTGAAGGCTGGGCCGGTCACTCTTGAAACCTTGCAGTTTGAGGTTTCAGTGTCAGCAGCTCACCTGCGTCTTGTTGATGTTGAGCCAGACTGGCTGAATGAAGGTGTGAACCGTGAAAAACTGGACTATGTCTATTATCGTTCCAGCAATGCAGACAAGGATTTAATCCTTGGTATGGTTGAAAACGGTCACAATTTCATCAGCCATCTTCATGGCCAGTTACGGTCACGCTTATCTCAGGTTCTTCCGCTTATTTTCGCAGTTACAGAAAAGGTTGCGGAAAGTTCAGTTCCACAAGTGTTAACCAGGTTCTTCAGTGTTGACCATCAAATCAATACTCAGATAGTAGTTGAACCGGTACCCGTTTCAGTTGCAGACCAGATAATTTCTGCCAACTGGGATGTGAGTAGTATTTCTGGGGCTGACAAGTTCCTGAACCATGTTAATCGTTACCTGTCGGGTAGGGTGATGAAGCGGCGCATTTACGCTGTTATTGAATCTTGCAACGATGGCCCTTTAACTCTCGACGCGAATCTAGGTTGCTTTACTTCACCTCTTCTCGTCACTGAGTACAAAATGGTTCAATCGCATTCTTCATCGCTGTACAGAAAGGCTATAAATAACTCGCTTAAGCAAATCAATTCGTATGCTCCAGAGCATTCGGATGATCTGCTTTACATGTAATTAATAAATAACCCTAAGGGAAGCTCAATCCCTTTAGGGGATGCTTCCTTTATTCTTTCAAGAGGAAGTAGATATGTTTAATGAAAACGATGATATAAATTTTGTTAGCGCCATGCTTAAAAAACAACTTGGTCTGACAGTAATTCAACAGGATATTAAACTGTTTGATAAGTCTAATTTCTTTGAACAACTCTCATTCAAAGCAGAAGTGGCGACTGATGATTTGTTATTCTATCTTGATTCATATATCGAAGAGTTGATAAAACATAAAGCGCCGTATTCTGAAACCGAAGTTCTCCGGAATAAAATCAAATACCTTTTTAAAGTATATGAAAAGTCTGGGTTTCAGAAAATAACAATTCGTGGTTATCATAATGCGCATAGCACTATGAAATTTTTCGATATAGCAACATCAATATTGGCGGCCTCAGAATCGTTGCCTGAATATGATGAATTTCAGAAAGGTCTCAGAAAGGAAATTTATCAGAATAGAATGAGTGTTGACGGGAAAGTTCTTATTGCCCGGTATGCACTGAAGCAATTTTTCCATTCTGATTTTGGCGACTTTATCTATGAGTTTGAGAAAAAAATAACAGAGTGTCTATTTAATTCTCTTCAGGTTATCAAGTCTGTTAAAAATTCATTTCATAGTTTAGGTCAATATCAATATCACCGTCGTGTAAATCATGAACTGATGTTGCATCTTGAGCTGAACACTGATGAATACCCGGCTTGCATGCCTGATCTTTACATTGGTTTCAATGAGTCTGAAGGCACGACGGGGGCGTATTGCGATGATGAAAAACTCATTCGTCTTTATACCTGCGTAAGTTCCGGACACGATGTGCCGGTTATGATGAACGTTCGTTTCACTGGCAGTGATGGGAGTGTTAAGTGTGAATCCTCGCACGGAACCTTCTCTTCTGTGGGACCTTGTGGCCGAGTACAAATCTGTGACAGAGCAGCGTTGATCCATGAAGCGATTGAAGAGTTTCGGGACGGTGTTTAACCGGTCCTCATTCTCACCTCATCGTAAAAAGTAACTTTGTTCGACTAAATGATTGCGTTCACTTTCCTGTTTAACTGGCAGGATAGAATGATTTAGAAAAACATATTTTTATCCACCCACTGGGGAAGTTGCTCCCCTATGGGGCACTTCCTTTCAATTTTCCTGAGGAAGTGAAAATGACTAATTATACTGATAATCAAAACTACGTTCGTGCAGTACTGGCAGACATTGGCATTGATTTTGATGAGACAGAGATTCATATCAATGTCTCTCACTGCCAGGGCGACGAGGTTTCTTTTTCTTGCAGTATATCAGCCAGTGAATTAAGACAGTCTGTGGACCATTATGCGGAAACGCTTAATGCTACTCAACTGGATGGACTGGATGCTAATACCCTCAAGAAGCGCCTGGTTTACTTCCTTGAGGTCTTCGACCAAGTTTCCGGTCAGTATCTGGATATCTCTGGTAAACACTACGCGACTAGCCGCTTTGAATACGATGATGTCTGTTGTGATATCCTAAGTCTTTCTGCGGATAGCACACAACCTGGTGGCTATGATCGTGAAGAATACAAAAAACTGATGGAAGTTGATGGACAGGTTTTAATCGCCCGTTTTGCACTGGAACAATTCTGGAATACGCATTTTATTGGGCTTATCAACTATGTATCAGATGAAATAACATCCGGTCTTCATGATGCTTATCGCACTTTCAGTGATATAAGCATGGCCGCTTATACATTTAGTGAGTATTCATATTCACGTCGAATTACCGACGAACTGAGTCTGCATATTTCACTTCAAGAGGACGATTTCGACGATCAATTAACCGATTGTTATATGGATGAAACAACGCTGCCGTCCGGCAAAGTAGTTTTACGTCGTAATAATGAATCGATTATTGATATTTATGAAAGTTATGCTGCAAAATCTTACTTTCATATGGTTGCTCATGTTCGAGTCCTTGATCAAGATGGTGAAGTCGTTAATGAACTTTACCAAGGGGTGAATGTATCTGAATTGACTGGTGGCCGGGTTAAAATCCATGACCGTCAGGATCTAATTTATGAAGTATTCTCCACATTACGTAAACTCATCCCCGCTACAGAGGTTAAAGTCTCCGTTGCGGCATGAGTGCTGAAGATAGTTTTATATCTTCAGTTTTTTATACTCCCAAGAAGGCACGGTTATCCGTGCCTTTTTTTATTCCTCAAATCTGTTCTTTAATCCGCTATATTTCAACGTACTCATTGACCGATATGATTAACTGCATTGCTCTCCGGTCACAGCTCTTCATAAACCATCCGTTACCTTCCGCATCAACTCCAATCCAAAATGACACTCTTTCTGCTGCTTCCTTTCCTGCTCCGGTTAGTTTCAATTTTTTGACACGTGTTTCCGTTTCCGGCCGCAATCAGTCTACATGCTGGAGACTGCATAAATAAAATTTACTTACTTTGTTTTAGTTTCGCGAAAATAGGTCTCTTATCCGAAAAATGGAACGATAGAGATTTGTATACTGTTTAAAACAAAGGAGTGACTATGCCTGCCACCATAAGTCTGAGCAATATCCCTGTGAACTCGGTCTTTTCCCACGACCAAAGCCAGTTCTCTTATCGGCATGTTGATTTCAGTATTGAGTTGCTGCTTTCTTCGGGAAGTGACTCACAGCTGGAGTATCTTTTTCTCAAACCGGCAGCTGAAGTAAAGGCCGATCTACAGCGTCGTTTAGGCCGTGGGGAACTCTTTGTGACAACAGACAGTTGCGACAATTTTAGCGAAGTCTATGGCTGTATGGGACACGATTGCTGAGGGCTTTATAAAGGCAGGCGTCCGATTTTATAACAATACGAGACACAAGCACCTAATGATGACTGAATCGTTCTATGACTGGGTTGTGTACTGCATCACGGGCGTAATAATGGCGTCGGCGCTCCTCGAAGGAAAAAGAACCCGTTTCCCGGCTGCATTTTTTTACGGAAGCATTGTGCTTCTGGTTGTTTTGATTGTGGCCGGTGGCCTGAACTGGTGGTTTTACCGGTCAAAATTCGGCTCAGTCGTCGTTATTTTTGCTGCTACAACACTGTTAATGACCCGATTCAGGATGGTCATTTATGCGCTCAGGTTTCGGTCGCTGGTTGCAGGTCTGCAATCACACGTTAACAAGGGGTTCAGGATAATCCTCGTTTTACCCGAAAATGAGGACGAGAAGATCGTATTAATGAGCATGTTGTCTAAAAAAATACCCGCAGGCGCGTTGTTTTATACCCAAACTGCTCTGGGTCCATATTCAGGGGATCTACTGCATGCATTGGGACAAAAGCATCTTATGGGCGAAGGTTACCTGCTTCTCTGTGAGCAACAACTTCCTGCCCGAACCTGGCTAAGCACTGTGGAAAACGGTGAACCAGAGACGTCTCTTGCAGTCAATTTTCATTCGATCCCTGATATGGAGTGATACCCCTATGTACAATACCGATTCACAGACCGTACCAGCTGACACCCTGTGTGAAAGCAGTTCTCAGGTGAAAATTCAGTTAAGTCGAAGTGCCTCCCGGGCGCTGACGACGGCGAAAGAAATTCTTGAAACCCGGGGACTGGAATCTGTATCAACTGAAGATCTCGTTCGGGCATGCCTCGAAGAAAATCATCCTCTCGATCTGGCCAGCATCTATCTTGAGCATCGACTAAAACAGAAGGGGACCAGCATCTGCGAATTTTAGCGTTTTGCAACCTATTGGGGAAAATCCGGAATGTGTTTAAATAGCTGTAAATAAAGCAATCTACAGGTAAATCATGAAAAGCAATCTTCATCCTTTTGGAGCGTCTGGCACGAAACGAGTACTCAAAACGGACATTGCGTTGTCGCTGCTCTGTTGGATGTTTACCAGTCCCTTTAGCAACTGGACCGAAAAATATTTTACCGGCACAGAGGTGCCTGAAGCACCGATGCCCGAGTTGGGTCAGGCACCTGAGGCTATCTTTCGATTTGTGCTTAATGATGATGGTTTTGATGTTGGTTATGACGCTGTGGGTATGGATCTCTGCTGTTTCTCTATCCCACTATCTGCAATGCCAACAGTAAATCTCGACGAAGAAGAGACGTTATCCAGGCTGACTGGCGAAATGATCCACGGCGTACTGCTTTCTCTGCCTGAGTACCTTGAGATGCCAGACAGGCTTGTCTATCAGCTAAATGATGAGGTAATGGCGTTCAATTCACACTGTGGCAACGGAATTCTCCATGGATGGACGTCAGCGCAAGAGCTGTGGCGAAACGAGATCTTGCCACGCACACCTATTTTGATGCAGCACACCTCAGTCATTCACTGAGTTCCGGGGGCTCTGGATGAAAAAGCGACTTTACCTGTTGGAATGGAAACTTTGTGAGACACGAGCCTGGTTAGGATGGATGGTTTTTTGGTTGATCATCAGTTTTATGCTGTTATCTGCGATGTTGATGACAGGGCATTTGCTAAACAAGTTTGTCCTAGCGCCCGTCTGGCTGTTTATCTGGTGCTCTCCCTGGTTATGCTTCTTGTTGAAGGTACGCGTGACCGAGATTGATAAAGGGCTGGTGAATACCCTTCAGCTCGGAGGTTTACCGGTTTGTCGGTGGAGCCGTCCTGTAGTTCCCGGCATTTGGTCTGTTGATCGAATGAACGGCCGCTACAGGCTGAACCGTATTGGCACGGATGGCCTAACGGTACATTATCCGTGGCGCTTGCATTATCAGCCTTTGTTCCTGACTCCGGATAACCAGATTTCTGATATTAACGGGGGTAAACATGAATGAAAAATATGACGCTGTAGTGAGTGCAGCTACCTCCTGTCTGTTGTATGTCCGTGAAAACGGAAGGTCAGGCCTCGGGGAATGCCCGGTGGCGTATTCGAATGAACTCATCAACAGATGGCTTAGTTCGGCTGAACGTCGTAATTTGCATTCTCGTCAGTGTTTGCGTTCGATCCGAACCATTCTGAAGCAAGCCAGAAAGTGTCGTCAGCCTGATTTTAAGAGCGTGATGCATTTGCTGGTGGAAGGTAATGGCGTTATCCCGGATGTTACAGTATCGGATTTGGGTAATGTGCAGAGTATACGAAATGAACTTATTGGACTGGGCTGGTGGGTGAAGTTCGGTGTACCGCTGGACTGGCAGCGTATCAATCTGCAACACAGGCCTGTCAGTTTTGGCCTTTTGTCCGACCTTAATCGTTGTTTCAGGCATGACGGCCAGCAGGCTGAACCTCTGCCCCTTTATACAACAGGCAATTCCGATGAACTGCGGAAGGTGTTGGAAAAGTACAGCTACCGGCTGCGTATCGCATCTTCAGAAGTGGTTGAGGATGTAACGGTGTTGCGCTGTTTTATTGAAACCGGAGTGATGAATGTCCAGTGAAAATTTACCTTTCTACCGTGATCGGATTCTGGAGCGAATTGAACAGCTCAGAGCCTTTCTGAATAACCATCAGCCGGTGATGGCGGAACTGATGACTGTGGGGGCCGTCACGCGCCACGAAGAGCGGCTGAAAGAGGTTACCCCAATTGAGGTGAGTACTATTTCTGATGCCTCTGTAGATGACATTATCCGTGTATTTCAGGATTTTTGTATCGATGACATCGATGTACTCAGCAGGAATTCAACGAAAGTAACGACCAAATATCCGGGGCTGATTATTGTTCCTGAGGGTGCCGAACTGCTGAGCAGAATTATTCGCGATATCAACGACGCCAAAACTGACTTTGCCTCAGCTATGAAAAGGGTAAATGATCAGAAACACATCCGCTTTGAGGAAGTTCACCGTAAACTTCCCGGCCTTGTGACAGTGGCGTCTACTCGCAAAATTATGTTTGTGGAGGCACGGCTTAAAAAAGTTACTTTTTGCTGGCGACTAAACCGGAACCAGGTAAAAACCAACGCCAGTGAGCTCATCGCGATGCTGGATAAGCGTCGTACGGCAGCGGTCAAATCGCCAGCGACCACTGACCTGACAGTGGTTGCGAACATCGATAGGGCGAAGGCATTACTTGAAAGAAAGGTCCTACAAGACGGGGATGCGTTACGTCTTTGTCGGACCAATACCTTCCCGGTTCCGATCGCGCATCTGTTCTCATACCGTCCTGAAGGCACGGAGCGTGGAAGTAGCAAATACGCCGAGACGGATTACAAGGTGGTGAAAGCCTCACTGCCCATTTTCGCTGTTGGACAAAAGCCAGCATTTAAAGGTCTTCAGAACTGGGTGCCTGCGTCGGATGACGCACCGTCAAATGCACGAAGGATCAACCATAGCTACACGGAGCTTGTACCCGGTGCGGATCTTGGCATTTTCATTATGAGTAAGGTCTGAGGAGAAAAGCATGCAATGGATCTCCACTACCAGCCAGAAGCTCGATGAGAGACTTTATCGTGTCTGTGTCTGGGTGAAAAAATACCACGAGGACGCTATTAACCGTGTTGTATTGACGGTGGATCTCAGTAAAGCCCGACATGACCCGGGAGAGGATAAGGTACGGTCCGAGTTACTGTGTGGCCATTACTTTCTCATGAGGAAGGAAAACAATGCGAAATCGGCGCCAGCGGATCAAAACTTTGAATTTTTACCTGACGGCCGCAACCTGAGCTGGCAGACGTCGACCCCGGGGCTTCAGCAGCTTCTGCTGAACAATAATGTACCGGAGTCCCTCAGGACCCTGGCTGATTATATTCACATACGTCTGACCAAACTGACAATGGTCCCGATGTCGGGAACCATAATGAAAGCTGCACAGGAAGACAGTATCAGCTGGGTGAAAGTGGATCTGCGATATTTCTGGCAGTATGAACTGGTTGATTCCCATCTGGGACCTGTCCAGGTGTCTCATAAGGCGCTTGTGCGTTTTGGCCGTCTGGCTAAACACGATGAAAATGCCAGCGCTATTCGTATGCTTCGCCAGCGGTTGTCATCACCATTTATTCAGGAATATGAGATGCCTGAGGAGGAGCTGAAGCGTAAGCAACAGATCATGAATACCGCCGATGTGAAAATGCTTTTTCATGCTCATTATCCGGGGCAGAAATTGCTGTTGGCCCGGTATGCCAATGGCTGGGTGCTGGTGGATTGTTTCCTGTTCCACCATATCAAACCCAAAAAGAAGGCGAAAAACAAAACCAAAGCAGGCAAATCAGAAACACAAAATATAAAAACGACGGGGAGTGAGGATCATGGAACTGGGCATTATGGTGTGCATCGTGTTGTTACTCTCACTGGCAGCGGTGTGGATCAGTAACAAGGCGGTGGGATTACTGGAAATCCATTATTTTAAGCGACCGCTGAGCATGGAATATGCGGCGTGGCTGAGGGTGATGTGTGCCGGTTTGTTGTTTATTTTTATCCAGATGGCCCCGGCATTCACGTTTCTGTATACGCTTAAGCTGGTGGCACTGTTAAACTTGGGTGTGCAAACTATGAAGCTTAACGGCGTTTATAAAATGAAACGCACAGGTATGCTGCCGCCGAAAGACGCCCTTCAGGATCTGAACCGGTTTAATCCTTTCCGTAAGAAATAACCCTCAGCAGCGCCCGCATGGGCGCTACTCATCCAGCGCTCCGCGCATGAATTGCGTCATCGCTTTTTTACCAGCTTCAATGTTACGGATATAGCGTGAAACCATCTCCGCGTTGCTCCAGTTACCCATCTCCATGATCTGCAAGAGCGTATACCCGGCATGAGCAAGTTCGATGGCACCGCCTACGCGGACGCTGTGACCGGTCCAGCATCGGGTGCCCGTTTCCTGCGGATGAAGCTCTTCCCAAAGCGCTTCAAAGGCCCGGAGTAGCGTGTTCTTACTAAGCATACCCTCATCCTCGACGGGAATGGGTTCGCCATTTCCCCCGAGCGGGGTTCGGGTAGGCAGATAGGGCATGTTATGGTTTCTCAGCAGCGCATTGATTTCGTTACCCTGGCTTCGTAAACCCCATTCAGGTGGCATATATCCGTTATCCTGAAAGTTAACGGCCTGAAAGAGATAGTCCTTCGGATGGCTGTATTGATCCCTTCCGACCATACCCATCAGCCTTCTCAGTGTGGCTGTGAGGTTAGGGGTCAGATGATAGGTGAGCAGGGTACTGACAGTGGATTTTGTCCGGTATACCGTCAAGGTAAAGCTGCCGGTCTTTTCATCCAGCACAAGGTCTTCCATCCGAATTCGCCTGATCTCCGCTGAGCGAAGCAGTGTTTCAAACCCTGTCCAAATTAGGCAAAGGTCGCGGAGTTTGCGCACCGACTGCGTCGTACTGTGTGCTTTAATCAATGCCTTTAGATCCGTCACCATGAATGGCGTAGCCTGGCGGGTAACTTTCTGCTTTCGGGCTTCAGCCTGTTCGAGGGCCGCAAGAATATAACCTACTTCAGATGTGATGATCCCAGGCTGATCGAGTGCTTTCCTTTGGATACTGTTCAGGGCATGCAGGCACCCTTTAATACTGCTTCGTGACAGTGACTTCTGAAGATGGTCTAAATAGGCCAGCAGTGGAGTTTCAGTCACCGGGAGAGAGCTGGCGGGCCAATCTTCGTTCACCTCCTTTCCTGCATTTGCCTGATACCACTCATTCCAGGAACGCAGCCAATGGAGATACGTCTTAGCCGTATGGTATTTCAGGTGAGAAAAATAGCGGATGAGGCGCATCAGTTGCTTGTCATTAACTTTAACCGTAGACAATTGTTGATGGAGATCGTTGTCTGCAAACCGTCTGGTTACTGGCTGGCTATTCATTGTGTCCACCTGAATACACTGTTTTTATTTACAGCCATTTTAGCATTGCGGTACCTGCTTATGAACAGGTTCCGGGCAACAAAAAAAGGGGGCCCGCCAGTTCAGCAACGAGCCGGAGTTATACGTCAAATAGTTGCAAAAAAAATTAGATTCCCGGAACAAATCCACATAAGATTGGGATACTGTACTTTTGCTGAAAATAACTTAAGGTTGACCATGTCCGAAACTAAACAGGCGTATTTGATGAAATTTCGTAAGTGCTCTTCATTTGACACACTGGAAAAAGTATTTGAACGACTCTGTGAAAAGAATGTTGGTATAGTTTCACTAGAAATTTCCGGGGCATATGACCATCGAAAAGCTGAACTGACAATGAAAAAACTCTACGATAAAGTCCCCGCCAGTGTATGGACCCTGGTTCGTCAGTAAAATGAAAATCCCGGGAACCATTATACAGCCGACGTTTAACAAAAAGAGGTTTATGAAATCGTCTGTTGAACATATAAATTTATTAAATTATTTATTACCACCTCTGGGAATTAGTTTAATCAGAAAAGTAATAACTTCACTTAAAATGCTTTACTTGCTCTGTTGTGGTAAAACGCATGGGAATTAAACCTTTATTAATTTTAACTCTTCCATTCATCTCCTTTTATTTAAACGCGGCGAGCCTAAACGAGTTCAGTCAAAAACTGGATGAAGGTTACCGTTACGCCTGTAACGCAACTCAGACGGGCAACGCAGAGGTTGCCTCTCTGGCGCTTGAGAACTACAGGGCAAATTTCACTACCTCAGACCCAAAAGTTGGTTTCAGCCAGATAATGAATGATGAAATAAACAAGGTTGTCTCGAATTTTTTCAGAATGGGCATGATCCAGGGGAACACCAGTACTGCGGCCTGCGAGACGCCTTCGGAGTTGCTGAGTCAGACCGCTTTGGCGGTATATTCCCGACAGGAAAAGGCGGCGTTGGCATCGAGCCTTGATGCTGTCCGCTTCACTGAATATGCGGCGCAGGCCTACCCGATTTTTGATTCAATCCGGAGTACAAGCATCAGTGAGGATGAAGTAATTAATCAGATTAATAAAATTGGGAATAATGCAATTATAAATGACAAGAATGCTATTGACGCCAGCAATGCGACAAGTGCGATGAAAAACGTAGTGACTGTACTTTTTTCTGCCCGGAGTGACCCGGAACTTATGCAATTTATGATGGGTTATATTGATCAACACAAACTGCATTGAATGTAGGGTCCAGTATTTATATTAAATCAGCTTTCGTCCTGAAAGTGAGCCCACTGTTGGAATGCTCACTAATTCCGGTTCCGTCCGTATTAATAAGTCTCACTGCTGGTGGAGGGACGGGCAACCGGAAAAGTAGCTTTTTACCAGCATAGAATTGCCATCGCTTTATCCATTTGCCCCTGCCACAGTAATAAAAGCAACTTAAAAACTCATGAAAAAAGACCTCTTATCGAAATGTCATACTGCTTTCGTCCGATATAGTGAATGTCTGTATGCTGCGGGGGAAATAACATGCGAAAGAGCTATACCTATGGGATTCCTTTCGGACTCCATCGCGAAACTGGACGGTATCTGGACATCACGGAAGTAAGCAGAGGGAGTGCATGCAACTGTATCTGCCCCGGGTGTCGTACGGATTTGATCGCCAGGCAGGGTGAGGTCAAACTCTGGCACTATAGCCACACCACGGACCTCTTCGGTGATTGTGACGGCTTGATGGAGGCGATTCGGGGAAAAATTATTGAAGTTGTCCGGGAAAGACATCTTCTCGGTTTCCCGCATCTTCTGGCCGGTTATGAAGGCGGGAAGGTGCCACTTGATGAGGTAAGCGGCAGCGGAAGCATGTTCGGCGCCACGGCAGATCTGTTTGTGAAGGTTAACGACCTCTGTGTCGCCGTGTTTCTTGATACCGATCGCAGCGTGGCCGGGAAGCTGACGTTCGACCATCTCCATCCCTCGGAAATGGTAGCAGCATTACGTATCGATCTGCCGGATATAGAATACGAAATCAGTCAGGTACAACTTGGCAGGCGAGATGGAACCTACAGCGAACGTATCGAGAAAATTATCATTGATGAGACGGAGTCACGAGAGTGGTTGTATCATCCCATGATGCAGGAACTGGGGACTGAACCCCTGAAGGTTTATCAGGGCCGTGAGCCTGCGGAAGCAGGACCACTTCTCCAGCGTCTTTCCGACTGCTACATGAAGCTGCCGGACATCTTACCCCAGAGCATGAATACGCTGATAAGAATGCAGCAGGACACCATCGTTTGTTTGTGTCGGCTCACCGTCAGAGCATCCAATATAGCCCAGACTGATGAATTTCCGCTGTTTATACGTTACTTCCGTCTGCATTGTCTCGACACCAGTGAGCATGTGAATTACGAGAAATTGCTGAACTGGCAGGACATGATCACAAAATCACAGGAAGGGCAGTCGCTAACGATGGAGGAACGGGATTATCTCCAGGAAATCGCCCGTATTGGCCTCTACAACCACCGACTTAAAAGTGTCTGCCTGACGGCCTGCGAAGACAGTAAGGTGGCAACAACTGAAGGACCAACAAATTTCTCATTGCTCTGAAGGGGGCTGGTGAGTTACGGGCCTGGCGGGCATGGAAACGTAAACAAAATCTACTTGCTCGCCTTAAGCAGTAATGGGTTGTTCATTTCTTACATGGTCTCAGAGTACCTATCATGATCAGTCCGGTAATATAAACTGGCACAGCCATCATAACAGCCCAACGCTAATGGACATACATTAGCGTTGGGCTGTTATGGCCGAAAGACTGGATCAGGAGTTCCGGATTTTTGCGCGGTAGGTGTGTTTGATCCTTTCAATCGTGGCAAGAGATGCATTCCAGTAGCGTTCAGCGTCGGGGCGATATTGGTCATCGAAGATGCAAAGATTCAATAATAGTGTAATTAGCGTCTCCTGGCGGCAAAGTCAGTCGGCCGGAACTGGTAAACTGTATTCCACCTCACCCGGGCTGGCGGGCGACTGACGTCTTGCCGGTTCATAGCCGGTGGTCGCGTCTGACAATGCGGTGTCCTGCCGGTAGTGACGCTGGCAGGGAGGTTTGCCAAATATACCCTACAGGGACTTCAGGAATGAATACGTTCGAACAGTTTAAAGCACAGGTCACCCAACATGCCTGTGGACTCGGTCCGGAACAACTGGCCGGGTACTGGGGGCGGTCCACCAGCGGCGAATGTGTTTCGCCATCGTATGAAGTGTTCAGGGGTTATCCGACCCGCCATCCGCTGGCGGAGTTTGTGGAGATGGCTGCATCCCGCAACGGCATCAGGCCGGATGACTACCTGGGTGATTTACTCCGGGGGCCGCATGAGGTTGTCGGCTCCCTGACGGATGACAGCACGTCACCCGCCGCCAGCCTGCCTGTCTATTTCTTCCCGGGTGCCGGGATTTACGCTGCGGCGGTCAGTGATACCGAGGTGCTCGATGTCTGGATGAGCTGGCCTTGCTACCCGGAAAACTGGTGAACATCCGAAACCGGGTTAACCGGCCGGGGATGATTTCCACGACAGCTGGTGCGGACGTGATAACACAATTGCATGTCCTCATCCCTCAAGCCCCCTGCCAGGCCCCAACGTGCTGTCAGGCTTCGCCTGATTCCCGACCTTTGCACGTACTTCAGCCGATAACTTTTTGTTTTCTTTTTATTTTCTCCCCATTTCCTCAAAGTTCGCGGGCGGCGTGGACAGGGCACCATTGCCGCATGTGGGGTCTTAATAAGGGCAGGGTGGTCAGGTTTGCTCGATGCCGGGGGTAGGCCCTACCCTTTATGGGATGAGGACATGCAATTTACTAAATTAATCGCCAGCACCGGTGGTGGCTTATCTGTAACGGGTCAGTTTTTTGATACGGGGAATGTTTCAGGGTTAAGATCTGGAATCATAAAAATATACGCTCCCGTTCAGGACATACGACTTGAAATGGATAATGCCATTAAAGAAATTCCAGCCTTTCGTCGATAACAGTTTCTGACCATCGCCATAACCATGTCATGGAGGAGACTAACCGTGTTTCAGAGGTAAGCTGTTGCCTGGCAAAACATACAAACTCAAATATCAGGAAGCGAGTTTAGTTGTTTATAACATGCAGCCGTGTAACTGATTAGGTACCGGCAAAAGGAGGAAATAATGTTTGAAAACTACGTTTGTAAAATCTATGTAAGCAATGATCCTCATTTTAGTAGCCATCTCGAAGCAACTGCGTTTGGTTTCGATAATGGTCAGCAGCAAAAGATTCTCACCGCAGCCCATGTTGTTACCAATGCTCTTGGAAAAATTTATCCCGTCAGCAATACACTTAAACTTTACGTCAAATTTCTTAACCATCAAGGACTGGTGAACGAAGAGCCTGTTCTAGTCGATTTCATTCTCAATGAGGCTAATGACAGGGCAGACTTTAAAGACGGCATTCCGTTTGTTGACAGTGCAGAAATCGTATTACCAGCTGGAATACAACAGCCTGTAAGTAGTTACTTTAAGGTCCTAGCACCCGCAGCTGGCATGGATACATTGGGTGTCGGATATCCAATGAATGAGACAACAATTTCGGCATTCCCTGGTGAAGTTTCAGGAATTTGGCCTTTAAATTGCTCAAATCATTCTCCCCAACATCTCACAACTCGCTTTGTAATAGCACATTTCAACACCGATGGTTGCTCTGGTGGACCCTATGTCGTCTCCGAGAAGGACGAGCATTTTGTCATTGGAAGTCTGGTTGGAATAATGTCTGGAACCTGCCCAGATTCAAATCCACACATGTCTGTTCAGTCCGCTACTGATTTTTAGCAAAGTCAGTTCCAAAATGACGCTGGCACGATAGTTATTTTGGGTATGCCAGATATGGCGTCTGCCCTTACTAACAGCAACAGCATTGAAACTGACAAACATGAACTGGAAAGTGCCACAATAGTAAGTCATGATTTCTTCATCACTTTTATGGTGCTCTTTTTCACCTATCACACAGCAAGTTATGAATACGAGGCCTGTAATGGACGCTACCGAAACTGAAGAGCTCGAAAAAATTCGCAAGAAGGCAATGGATGAAGTTACAAGTGCTCTTCAGGCGCTTGAAAATAAGTTCCCGGGTATTACTGAGGGCGCAGCAGCTTTGGCGGGGTCAGGCGTAGGCGCAGCGGCTTCCTTCGGTGCTCTCTATACGCTTGGTACAACGGGAGTGTCAGCAGCAGGCATAACCTCCGGGCTCGCTACAGCAGGGTCTATCGTCGGTGGCGGTATGGTTGCAGGCATTGCGGTATTGGCCGCACCTGTAGCTGTGTTAGGGATTGGCGGGTACGCGATAGTGAAACACAAAAAAAATGCGAAACTGACAGCCGCCCTTAGTCAGGCCATCCAAAAGCTCTACGAAGTTCAGGAAAGGTTGATGTCGAATGCGGAATATTTTAAGGCAGAAATTGCTGGCATCAAGGCAACAATCGACATGCTTACTAAGAAAGCTCCAAAAGGTAGCCTGGTCGCGGTGAGGTAAACACATGAGTCAGTCTGAACCGCCCCGGTTTTTTTGGAGAGTGTTTAGTCCGGAAGCTCAGGCTGCCAGATCATTATTTGTACTGGTAGCATAATAAGCTTTTTCGGCTTCTACCGGCGGTATGTGTCCTAGCCGTTCCAGTAACCTTCGATTGTTGAACCAGTCCACCCACGCCAGTGTCGCAAGCTCCACTTCCGTGTGGTTTTTCCAGCTTTTACGGTGGATCACTTCCGCTTTGTAAAGGCCATTGATACTCTCGGCCAGGGCATTATCGTAAGAGTCGCCTGTACTGCCTGTCGACGCCAACAGCTCCGCCTCCTGCAGCCGCTGGGTGTACGCCAGTGACACGTATTGGGAGCCCTTGTCCGAGTGATGGATTGTACCTGAGGGGCGACGTGCCCACAGAGCTTGTTCCAGAGCATCCAGCACGAACCTTGCTTCCATCGACGATGAGACCCGCCAGCCAACGATCGTGCCTGCGAACACATCGATGATGAACGCCACATAGGCGAAGCCATGCCAGGTGCTAACGTACGTAAAATCTGCACACCAAAGCTGATTGGGACGTTCTGCCACAAACTGGCGGTTTACCAGATCCGCTGCTGCCGCTGTTTTACGACCGATCGTGGTCTTGATGACTTTGCCACGGAGTACGCCCCGAAGACCTATTATTTTCATCAGGCGTTCAACAGTACACCGGGCGACGCTAAAGCCCTCGCGGAGCAACTGACGCCAGACTTTTCGTGCCCCATAGACACTGTAATTTTCTCCGTAAACGCGTTTTATCTCCTGGATGATTTGAGCATCGCACTTTTCTCGTTGGCTACATTTCTCAGGATGTAGCTGGCGTTGCTGATGCCAGTAATATGTCGACGGGGCAATATCCAGTTCGCGACATACCGGCCCGACCCCGTGTGTACCACTCAGACGCTGCATAAGTGGCATTATTTTTTCCAGTGGCGGTCGAGCTCCGCCTGAGCAAAATAAGCTGAGGCCTGGCGCAATATATCATTGCTGCGGCGTAGCTCCCGATTTTCACGCTCCAGTTCTTTTAAACGCTGGCGCTCATTGGTGCTCAGTCCACCATCATCAGTGCTGACGGGGCTGACACCACCACGGACATCATTTTTATGCTGACGCAACCAGGCTCGTAGGGTGTCGTAATGGCACCCGATTTTTGACGATATGGCACGAATGGCATCCGGCTCAGAGTCATACTCATCACGGTGTTCCAACAACATTCTGACAGCGCGCTCACGCAGTTCAGGGGGATAGCGTTTGGCGGATTGTGATTTCATTTTGGGTCTCCTTTCACTGAGAGTTTAGTCTCCAAGAAACCCGGTACGGTTCAGTCTCCTTATGATGATGAGTTCAGGGCCATCCGTTATATTCAGCTCCGTGGTCAGGATATCGCGAACGCTCACGAGACAATTAACAGTGATATAGAGAGCCTTAAGGCACAGTTGACCGGGCTAATCAGCGGCACTGAACTTGATGAAGCGGAGCATCTGGCGCTTAAAGAACATCATCTGCGAGAAATGACCCCTTCAGATACTGCCATGCATTCTACTGGTCTCAAGACTATATATAGCGAGGCTAACCAGCGTGTATGCGGTGATATTGGACTGGCCACAATACTCTCCACGGATGACCTGGCTGTTGTAGATGCCCGGATCCAGAATCATATTAAAGAATTTAATGATCGCTACGCACTCGACGCCTGGGATTATGCTATTGCCTGCGGATGCGGGCTCATAGCATCCATGCTGGATTTACTTTGCGTCAGAGCCCCGCCAAAACCTACGGTGAGCTTTACGGCAGAAGTGGATGGTATTTTCAATAAACAGGTGCAGAAAGCCTTCAATGCCATTTTGCCGGAGGACCTGAGTACAAAACTCTCAGATTTGTTCCCTATAGGGGCACCAGACAGTTCGATCAGCAGCGATTTAGTGGGTGCGGCCGGTGGCGTTTTGTCTCCCACAAATCACCGCTTAAGAGCTTTGTCACACGATCCCATACTGGGCATTATTTTCGGTATAAAGGATATGCTGAACGGGACCTGTACGGTGGTTCAGAATGGACAGATCGTGGTTTATCCTTCCAGTAAAGGCGTTACTGACGAAACCAATATTTTCAGGCTCATCGCCAGAATGTTTGGACACCTGGCATCGGATGTTAATGCCCCCTCAGCAAAAGGAAACCGTGGCATGGGTTTACCGGCTCCTTTTATGGGGCTACTTCGTATGCTTGAGGGGATCCCTGTGGGGAGTTCTAACTTCGGCAAACAAATAGAGTACATGTATGTCAACGGATATGACTTTCGTCAGTTTATCGTGACAAGTATTCCGATGACCATAATGGAAGTTTTGATGCGGGTTTTCTATGTGGTGAAACAGGTATCGCTGGGAAAAGGAGCTTTTGGGGAGACCTTACTGGATACCATGCCGTTGCGGCTAAATCCACGCTTCCGGATGATGCTTGCCCTGGGTTATGGAACTTCCAGTGCTGTTAACGCAGGTAAAATGTATATCACCGGCAATATTCTCAATGCGAATTACGCCTCTTGGATGGGGTTGGCCTGGAATGGTTTTCACTCACTCAAGTGGTCCCTTTATCAGCGACACTTAAAGCTTTGGGCCGGTATTGAAAAGGCAGAACTGGAACGGCTTCAGAACAATATAGACAGCATCGAGGCATTGACCATCAGAGCAGGAAACTTGCCAGTCAAGTAACATTCACCGGAGCACCTCCGGAACCCCATAGCCCACCAGCTGCTAAAAATGTCTGCCTTTGCTTTTAATGCTCTCTCTGCCTCCTCCCCGAGGCAGAGAGTAGCTCGTAGTTATTTATACAGCTCACAACAGGGCCATAAGATACTCCGCTTCTCGTTTACCGATGATCCTGATCTGTCAGCTCTCTTCCCGGATGCTGTACGAGCGTAACGGCTTATTATTGATAGTTCTCTCATATCAAACGTCATAAAGATTTATGCTGCCACTTGGTAACAGCCTAAAGGTTGTACTCTCTATTTAACAGCTTTTAGGCTGTTAATTTGATATTACAGCTTTTAGGGTGTATTTTTAGAAAACAGCGTACAAGGTGTATCAGAGGAACTACTGAGGCCAGCTTATGATCAATAATGATTACCCGTTAAACACGCTCAACCAGTTGCGTCCCTTGCTCATTGGTTTTCGCAAGGCGAATGGCCTGACGCAAAAAGACCTGTCCGAAAGGTTAGGTGTCACTCAACAGACATACTCACGTCTGGAAGCCAACCCTGCCAGTGCGAGCATTGAACGGCTATTCAAGGTGTTTTCTGTCCTGGGTGTAAAAATCAGCTTCTCCTCGGCAACCACTTCTTCAGAGAGGAAGCAGACGGAAGAAATATATAAATTTAATTCACCTGCACGACAGGAGGATTGGTAACGATATGAGCCGGAAACAGCAACGTCTGGTAATTTGGATGAACGGCATCAAAGTCGGGTACTGGGAAAAAAGCAAAGGGGTAGACAGCTTAGAATACCTTCCTGAATGGGTTGCTGACGAACAGGGAAGGCCGCTGTCATTATCCCTTCCTTTTACTCCCGGGAACCAGGTCTGGCGTGGAAATGTGGTACGTGACTATTTTGATAATTTACTCCCGGACAGCGAAGGCATACGCAGACGTCTGGCAATGCGTTACAAGGCCGATAGCCTGGAGCCTTTTGATCTGCTGACGGAGCTGGGAAAAGACTGCGTGGGCGCGATACAGCTGCTTCATGACGGAGATGAACCCACTGATTTATATTCCGTGAAGTATCACCCGCTTACTGAATCAGAAATTGCGGCAACTTTGCGTAATACCACGGAGACATTGCTACCGGGCAGGCCAGAAGATAACGACGACTTACGTTTATCTATTGCCGGTGCTCAGGAGAAAACAGCCCTACTGTGGCATGAAGATCGGTGGTGTATGCCGGAGGGTAATACACCAACGACGCATATATTCAAGCTACCGCTCGGACTTGTGGGGAACATGAAAGCCGACATGAGCTCGTCGGTTGAAAATGAATGGCTCTGCTCGGTACTTCTCGACCAGTACGGGCTCCCCGTGGCAAGAACGCAGATTGCTCACTTTGAAGATCAGAAAGCGCTGGTGGTAGAACGTTTTGACCGAAAATGGTCAGGAGACGGACAATGGATCATTCGTTTACCCCAGGAGGATATGTGTCAGGCCCTGGGCGTTTCGCCATTACGAAAATATCAGGCGGACGGCGGGCCAGGTATATCGGAAATTATGGAGGTTCTGAGTAATTCAGACCGTGCTGAGCGTGACAAAGCGCAGTTTTTTATGACGCAGATAATTTTCTGGATGATGGCCGCAACAGATGGCCACGCTAAAAATTTCAGTATTTCTATTGGGCCACAGGGACGTTATCACCTTACACCAAACTATGATGTGTTGTCGGCATGGCCGGTGATCGGTCATGGGAACAATCAGATATCTTGGCAGAAGTGCAAACTGGCGATGGCCGTACGTGGCAGTAGCAACTATTACCAGATATATCGAATACAACGACGCCACTGGATCAGGCATGGTGAGATAACCGGCCTGAGTAAACAGCAGACAGAGGCGATGATAGAGGAAATCATCGCCAGAACCCCGGGTGTCATTGAACGTGTTAGCGGGCTTCTTCCGGACCAGTTCCCCCAGCAGCTTGCGGAAAGTATTTTTGATGGAATGAGGCAGCAATGCAGGCGCCTGGCTGAGAAATGACAGCCGCAATTTATAGTGTGCATGTTTTCAGAATAGCTGGTGTAAGCGTGAGGATTCAGTATGACTGAAGAACAAAAAAGAATAGAGCGGGCTATTGAGTTGGCTTGTCGTTACGGCGGAACCGATGAAATGCATCATCTGCAATGGGTCGTGGATCAGATGGTAAGAGAACTTGCTGGAGAACGTTATGCACAGATAGTAGCTGATGCCACCAGCGGAGAAGATGGGCCTGATACTTACAAATGGAGTGTTGGGATCGCGCCTTAACAGCTGTCGGTCTGGGGGTGAAAACGTATTCTTCATTCAGCGAATTCCCAGGCTTCACATTAAGACTAAAGCGGCGGCCGCAGTAACGTAAGAGAAAATAAATGGCTATTTTTGTCCTCCAGATAAAAAGAGCGGCCTATCGGCAGAGTATCGAGTCAGATGGCAGCAGTTGCTGGAAAGCCATGGGGTGAAGCAGGCCCGTTTATCTCATCAGGCGTTATACGCCTGGCTGTATCGGCATGATCGAAGCTGGTTTCTGCAATTTAACCGGCAACACCATCAGGGCCATGCTAGAGACAATCTCCGTGTCGATTGGCCAAAGCGGGATCGCATGGTTTGTCGTCAATTACTCCATATCCTCGATCAACATGAGTTGATGCTTGATTCCCCTCGGCTGTCGAGGAACTGGTATCTATCGAAACTTCTATCGGGAGCCATGATTGAGAAAAACTTGCGCTCTATGCCTCTTACTCGCTTGTTTTTTCAACGATATTGTGAAGATATAACAGGTTATCAGATTCGTCGTTTGGCTCTTGCTGCCGGATTGCTGGTGCAGACTGGTAATTCATTGCGCCGATGGCGACTTCTTCGCCTGGCTGGATTGAGTGATGAGCGATTAACCTCGCTGGCTGATGACCTATTGCGAGATGTATTGGGGGCTTGATGCAGGATATCCGTTTTGAAAAGGT
Source organism: Klebsiella sp. RHBSTW-00484 (assembly GCF_013705725.1). Taxonomy (NCBI): domain Bacteria; kingdom Pseudomonadati; phylum Pseudomonadota; class Gammaproteobacteria; order Enterobacterales; family Enterobacteriaceae; genus Klebsiella; species Klebsiella sp. RHBSTW-00484. The sequence continues at coordinate 75,279 of NZ_CP055482.1, forward strand.
ATCTGACGATACAACCATTTTGGCAATCGGTTCTCTGTTCCGGCGAGTTAATCACACACAGTGGGGCATCAATCTGGATCTGGCTCCTCAAGCTGAAATCGGGTCGCTGCGGGTTTCGAATCTTCCTGTTTTGGCTCGTAAGCGGGTGTTGAATCCGACACAGAAGCATAAGTCTGCCGGTTTTCGGCTCTCTTTTACCATCGAGAGCTCGGCTACTTGGCAACGCAGATATTTAGGTGATTTCCCTGTTCCCTTGGCCATTCGCGCCATGGATAAGCGGAGAACAGCATGAGCCAACAGACCCTCAACCGCCTGCGCGAGCTCAGACTCGGCGGCATGGCCGCTGCCCTGCAGCAGCAACAAGAACAGGTCGCGACCTACGACGGCCTGTCGTTTATCGAACGGCTGGGACTCTTGGTCGAGCAAGAACATCTGGCGCGCGAGCAACGCAAACAGGCGCGGCTGGTGCGCCACGCTCGCCTCAAGCTGAGCGCCACCACCCAAGAGATCGACTACCAGCACCCGCGCAACATCGACCGAGCCCAGATCGCCCGGCTGGCCCAGGGCGACTGGCTGCAACGCGGGCAGAACCTGCTGATCACCGGCCCCTGCGGCAGCGGCAAGACCTATCTGGCCTGCGCCTTGGGCTATCAGGCCTGTCTGCAGGGCTACGGCACCCACTACCACCGCCTGTCACGGCTGCTGCAGAGCCTGACCCAGGCCAAGGCCGACGGTAGCTACGGCCGGCTATTGGCCCAGTTGGCCAAGGTCGAGCTGCTGATCCTCGATGACTGGGGGCTGGAGCCGCTGCTACCCGCCCAGCGCCACGATCTGCTGGAGATCATGGACGACCGTCACGGCCGCCATTCGACCGTGGTGATCAGCCAGGGGTCGTCTCAGAAAACGGAATCTATGGTCACTCCCGTTTTTGCAACACCGATTTTGACGACAAGTTGGCTTGCTTGAATCTATCCGGCGTCTGAATGGGATTTTATTCCCGCGCCTCGATGAGTTCCGCGCCTGATGAACCTCCAGAAAATATACGGCTTCAATGAGCCTTTCCGTTTTACAGGTTCCTCAACAGGCCGGTGGGCCGTTAGTATCATCAATATCAGTATTCGCAAAACCAGATGAATGATTGTTTAAACTGGTGTATTTCTGCCTTTATGCTTCGTAAGTTTGCTGTCGCGCCGTCAGTGCCCAGGCTATTCTGGCCAGCTTGTTTGCCAGAGCACAGGTGACGACAAAGTTGCTTTTCCGACACAACAACTCCCTGACCCAGTCGGCCAACTTGCCAGACTGGTGTTCCAGTTTTTGTATGAATACCCTGGCACACTGAACCAACAAAGTTCGGATCTTTTTGTTGCCCCGCTTGCTAATCCCTAACAATGTCGTCCGACCTCCCGTGCTGTACTGTCGGGGTACCAGCCCTGTTGCCGCCGCAAAGTCACGGCTGCTGGCGTACTGCTTCCCGTCGCCAATCTCAGTTGAAATAGTACTGGCAGTCAGCGTTCCAACGCAGGGAATACTCAGCAAGCGCTGTCCAACCTCATCTTCGTCCAACTTTCGTTTCAACTGAGATTCCAGATCTTTAATCTGCTCAACAAGATAGTGATAATGCTGTTGTAATTTCAGCAGTAACTGGCTGAGATAAAGAGGCAAACTACTGTCCTCAAGAAGGGTACTCAGTCGACTAATAACGGCAGCACCTCGCGGAACGCTGATACCAAATTCCAGCAGAAAAGCATGCATCTGATTAGTTGTTTTCACCTTATCCTGAACCAGGGATTCACGGACACGATGCAGAGCTCGCATTGCCTGCTGAGATTCGGTTCTGGGCTGCACGAAACGCATAGATGGACGTGATGCTGCTTCACAGATAGCTTCAGCATCAACGAAGTCATTTTTGTTGCTTTTAACGAATGGGCGGACAAATTGCGGTGATATCAGCTTTGGAAAATGCCCTAACTCTGCCAGCTTGCGTGCCATAAAGTGAGAACCGCCACAGGCTTCCATCGCGATGGTTGTTGCTGGGCATGTCGCCAGAAATTCGATTAGCTTTGGTCGGGTGAATTTTTTACGGTAAACGGCCTTCCCACGATGATCCTGACAATGAATATGGAAAGAGTTCTTACCCAGATCGATACCAATAAGCGCAATGTTTTCCATGATGGTTCTCCGAATGAAAGCCTGTCCTCAGCATAGTACTGGGAAGGAGGGAGTGACCATCTCATTAAATAAAGCACGCTAAGCCGGTCGCGCCAGCCCGCGTTCGAGCCATGCCTGCACGTTCGAATAGCTGCTTAGGCCGAGGATGTCGCCCGCTGCGTAGAATTCGACCAGCGCATTCACCCAGCCAAACGTCGCAATGTCCGCGATCGAGTAATCATCGACAATCCATTCGCGGCCCTCCAGCCGGTGATCCAGGACCCCGAGAAGACGCCTGGATTCATCAACAAAGCGCTGCCGAGGTCGCTTGTCCTCATAGTCCTTGCCGGCAAATCGCAGGAAAAAGCCTAGCTGTCCGAAGGTCGGCCCAACGCCCGACACCTGAAAGAACACCCAGGCCAGAGTCTCGTACCGCTGGGCGGGTGTTGTTGAGATGAGCTGCCCCGTCTTGTCGGCCAGATAGATGAGGATCGCACCGGTTTCCCATATGCCAATGGGCTGGCCGTCAGGGCCAGCCGGATCGATGATCGCGGGTATGCGGCCGTTGGGATTCAACGACACGAACGCTGGATCCTTCGACTCGTTGTTCGAGATGTCGACGAAGTGGGGCTCATACGGCAGGCCAGTCTCCTCCAGCATCATCGAGACCTTGACGCCGTTGGGCGTGGGGGCCGCGTATAGTTGCAAGCGATCCGGATAAGATGCTGGCCAGCGCTGCGTGATGGGAAAGGAGGAGAGGTCTGTCATATCTGGATCCTGGCACTGCGACGGCGGCTGAATGGAATGATCTGCTTCAAGGCCGGGTTCGACGACCGCGTCGATTGACGCGGTCGTCGGAGGTTGCGAACCGGATCGGCGCGGCACTAACGGCAGCGAAGCCTATTCCGCTGCAGCCCCGGCCGCAGGGCTCACATCGCCGGCCTCATGCCGCTTTGGAAGAACCCAGTCGGGACGGACGAAGTGGCAGGTGTAGCCGCCCGGCCGCTTCTCCAGATAATCCTGGTGATCGGGCTCGGCCTCCCAGAACTCGCCGACCGGCTGGACCTCGGTCACCACTTTGCCATCCCACAGCCCCGAGGCATCCACATCGGCGATCGTATCCTCGGCGACGCGCTTCTGCTCCTCGTCGACATAATAGATGCCCGACCGGTAGGAGAGCCCACGATCATTGCCCTGGCGGTTCAGCGTCGTCGGATCGTGGATCTGGAAGAAGAATTCCAGGATGTGCCGGTAGCTCGTCACTGTCGGGTCGAAGACAATCTCGATCCCCTCGGCATGCGTGCCGTGATTACGATACGTGGCGTTCGGAATATCGCCGCCCGTGTAACCCACACGGGTCGAGATGATGCCGGGCCGCTTGCGGATCAGATCCTGCATGCCCCAGAAACATCCTCCTGCGAGAACAGCGCGCTGATGCATGTTAAGCCTCCTCTACTTGATCGAGATATTCACCGTATCCCTCGGACTCCATCTCGTCGCGCGGGATGAAGCGAAGGGACGCAGAGTTGATGCAGTAGCGCAGACCGCCGCGGTCGGAAGGACCGTCCGGGAAAACGTGGCCCAGATGGCTGTCGGCGTGTACCGACCTGACCTCCGTCCGGACCATGCCGTGTGCACTGTCCCGCACCTCGTTCACGTTTGCCGGAACGATCGGCTTGGTGAAGCTGGGCCAGCCAGTACCCGAATCGAACTTGTCCGTTGAAGCGAACAGCGGCTCTCCCGACACTATGTCGACGTAGATGCCAGGCTCCTTGTTGTCGTTGTGCTCACCCGTGAAGGGCCTTTCGGTCCCCGAATCCTGGGTAATCCGGCGTTGCTCGGGGGTCAGGCGGTCAACTGCTGCCTGTGACTTCTCAAACTTCATGATAGTCTCCAATAATTAATCTAAATAGATGCGCGGAATAGTAGATCACTGAAAGGGAACTCAGCCCGGATTGTGCGATCTGATCAATCGCCAAACCAACCAAAACCACCAACCGGACTGAGCGATGCCGATCATAGCACCAATACCCCGTGGCGAACGACGCCTGATGCAGAAAGCTATTCATAAAACGCGCGATAAAAATCATGCCCGCAGACTCACGGCCATGCTGATGCTTCATCGGGGTGAACGGGTCAGCGATGTTGCCAGAACTCTCTGTTGTGCTCGTTCATCCGTTGGTCGCTGGATTAACTGGTTTACGCACTCAGGTATTGAAGGCCTGAAATCCTTACCCGCAGGGCGCTCCCGACGCTGGCCTTTTGAACATATCTGCACCCTGTTACGTGAGCTGATAAAGCATTCTCCCGGCGATTTTGGTTATCAACGTTCACGCTGGAGCACCGAATTACTGGCAATAAAAATCAATGAGATAACCGGTTGCCAGTTACATGCAGGAACCGTTCGCCGCTGGTTGCCATCTGCGGGGCTTGTATGGCGCAGGGCCGCGCCAACTCTGCGTATCCGTGACCCACATAAAGATGAAAAGATGGCGGTAATCCACAAAGCGCTGGATGAATGCAGCGCAGAGCATCCGGTATTTTATGAAGATGAAGTGGATATCCACCTTAATCCTAAAATCGGTGCGGACTGGCAGTTGCGCGGACAGCAGAAACGGGTAGTGACGCCGGGGCAGAACGAAAAATACTATCTGGCCGGCGCACTGCACAGTGGCACGGGTAAAGTCAGCTACGTGGGCGGCAACAGCAAAAGTTCAGCGCTGTTTATCGCTCTGCTGAAGCACCTGAAAGCCACTTACCGGCGGGCGAAAACAATCACGCTGATCGTTGATAACTACATTATCCATAAAAGCCGCGAAACACAGCGCTGGTTGAAAGCAAATCCCAAGTTCAGGGTAATTTACCAGCCGGTTTACTCGCCGTGGGTGAATCATGTGGAACGGCTATGGCAGGCACTTCATGACACGATAACCCGTAATCATCAGTGCCGCTCAATGTGGCAGTTACTGAAAAAGGTCCGCCATTTTATGGAAACCGCCAGCCCATTCCCCGGAGGAAAACATGGTCAGGCAAAAGTGTAGCGGTATTAGGCGCAGCTATTTAGAGAGCTCGACACACTGTCATTTATCTTTGCAGTCATTGCGCCGACTATCGCAGTGCGCCCCAGATTTATCCAATACGCTGCGCGTATAGTTTCCATAGCGCCGAAGCTCTTCACGTCGTGATTCAGTTCCACTCATACCGGGCTGCCAGCTGCGCGATGTTCCGTATCTCGACCGTTGCCGTGGAGCCGGATACTGTCGCGATCACGACTTCGCGCTCCAAGACAAATCCGTCGATCGGCCGAGTGACGAGGCCTTGCACGGTCGGCGATCGTTCCGGAAGAATGCATATGGCGTGGCCGTCAGCGACGACCCGTTGCACCCAGTCCTCGCGATCTGATCGAAAGCGAGGTCGCATGAGCAAGTCCCGTCGCGCGAAGTGATCGAGGATCCGATCGCGAAACTCGCATTTCAGGCGATCGACGAAAGGAAACTCGAGCAGGTCTTCGCCGCGCACGATCTCGTTGGCAGCCAAGGGATGGTTTGCAGAACAGCCGAGCACGAAGCGCTCCCGAAATAGAGGATGCACATCCAGCTTGCGTTCCGGTCTTGTTTCACGCGGCATGATGCACGCGTGGTATTTTCCTGAAAGCACCTCCGATGTGTCCTCGTTCGACTGGAGCGAGTGCAGCTTGATTTCGATGGATGGCATCTCCGCCAATGCGCTCTCGAAGAATGCCGTAAATTCCTTTGGTCCGACGGTGGGCGCGACGGCGACATCCAGCACGCGGTGCCCCCCCATCGCCCAGTGCTCCGAGTGATTGCGAACGCTCTTCATCGCGACCACCATGCGCCGGAATTCTGCCTCGACGTCATGGCCAAGGCCAGTCAGGCGGCTGTTCTTCCCGTCGCGATAGATCAGCGGCCCGCCAAGCTCATCTTCCAAGCGGCGGATCGCGCGGGTCAGACTTGGCTGTGACACACCGCTCAAGCGAGCGGCCGCTGTGAAATTCAGCGTCTCGGCCAAGTTGATGAAATAGCTGACTTGATTGAGTTCCATAGTCCTTTGGCCCACGCGCCTGACTGATACCTCTTCCGTGAGACCGCCTTTGGAAAGCAGGTCGCAGAAGTATGCTTGGCGCATATAATCATGGTATAGGGGCTTGTCTATATGCGCCAGACATATAAATGATAGCCTGAGATGACGATTACCGGTTGGCGGTGCGCTCCGCTCAGCTCCGTCGAAGGTTCTGAGAGCGCAACCGCCAAGCCGCGTGCTGGAGGTTTGATGGACATGGCAGGAAGATCATTTACGTTTGTCAGTGGGGCTGGCTCTCCGCTGTCCGGGCACCTCGAACCGCCGGAAGGGACGCCGCGGGGCTGGGCGATCTTCGCCCACTGCTTCACGTGCGGGAAAGACAGTCGCGCCGCTGTTCACATCTCGCGCGCGCTGTCGCGTGCGGGCATCGGGGTCTTGAGGTTCGATTTCGCCGGGACCGGGATCGGCGGTGGGACGGGAGAACCTGTGAACTTCGCGTCGGACGTCGAGGACCTTCGGGCCGCCGCAAATGCGATGGCGGCGGCGGGCATGTCACCGTCCCTCCTCGTCGGGCACAGCCTGGGTGGCACCGCTGCGATCGTAGCCGCCGCCGACATGCCTGATATTGCGGCGGTAGCGACGATTGGTGCGCCGGCCGACCTTCAGCATATCTTGCGCCTCTTCGGACCGAATGATCTGGACACCATCGCGAGCGAGGGCGAGGCCTCGGTGGAGATTGCCGGTAGGCCCTTCCTCATTCGCCGAGGGTTCCTTGAGGCGGTTGAGGGGATCGACGTCGAGAAGGCCATTGCCTCCCTGCGACGGCCGGTGCTGGTCATGCACTCTCCGCTGGATCAGGTGGTCGGCATCGACCACGCGTCGCGCATCTTCGTCGCGTCCAGGCACCCTAAAAGCTTCATCTCGCTCGACAACGCGGATCACCTTCTCACCGACGTCGCGGACGCGAACTACGCCGCGGCCATGGTGGCGGTTTGGGCGAGCCGCTTTCTCCCACCACTCAGCGCGGATCTTCCGCAGGTCGAGGTTGCGGAGGGCGTCGTCTCCACCGAAACTCTTGCAGGGACGTTCCAGCTCAAGGTCCGCAGCGGCGAGCACACTCTGTTCGCCGACGAGCCAGCATCGGTCGGTGGCCTCGGGACCGGACTATCTCCCTACGAACTCGTATCTGCCGGCCTCGCAGCCTGCACGGTGATGACGATGCGTCTCTATGCGAACCGCAAGGGCTTTCCGCTCGAACGGGCGAGCACGACCGTGCAGCACGAGAAGGTGCCGGACATGATGCCACCCGACCGGTTCACCCGCACCATTGTCCTCGATGGGCCGCTGAGTGATGATCAGCGCGCTCGGATCCTCGCGATCGCTGATCGGTGTCCCGTCGATCTGAGTCTCATCCGGGGTTCGGACGTGCAGACCGAGCTCTTGAGCGCCAGTCAGGCTGCGGATCCCGCGAGGCTGGCTTGACCGTGGCGCACACGGAGGAGGGCGAACGGACTGTGAGCCAATCGCCTACCGGCAATAGGGCGGCCGCGACAGAGCGAGCAATTCTCGCAGGCGGCTGCTTCTGGGGCATGGAGGATTTGCTGCGCCGAGCCAGGGGAGTCATTTCGACGCGTGTCGGTTACACAGGCGGAGAAATGCCTGATCCGACCTACGCGAGACATTACGGCCATGCGGAAGCAGTGGAAGTGACCTTCGACCCTTCCGTTCTCGCCTATCGCTCGCTCTTGGAACTCTTCTTCCAGATACATGACCCCACGACCTACGAGCAACAAGGCAGCGATGTCGGTCCGAGCTATCGATCGGCGATTTTCTACACCACCGAAGTGCAGAAGGAAGTCGCCCTCACAACCATCGCGGAAATCGAGGCATCAGGAAGCTGGCCAGGCCCGGTCGTGTCGGAGATCAACCCAGAAGAACCCTTTTGGGAGGCGGAGCCAGAGCACCAAGAATACCTGGTGCGCTATCCTGGGGGCTATAGCTGCCACTTCGTGCGCCCGACCTGGCGGTTGGACCGCTCAGACGAACGCCCAGCTGTAATACTTGACAGAAAGAGTTGATGATGACCGAAACCGTGACTAATCAGGCCGCCTGGCAGAAAGCGCCGGGGCAGCCACTGAGGATCGGTGTCACCGCTCTGCCGCATCTGGCGGCGAACGAGATATTGATCCGCAACGCGGCCATCGCGATCAACCCACTCGACTGGATTCTGCAGGACGTCGCGCTTTTGCCATGGCTCGACTATCCCGCGATTCTCGGCAGCGACGTCTCCGGTGAGGTCGCGGCGGTCGGTGGCGCGGTCGAGCGGTTCAAGGTCGGCGATCGAGTCATCGGACAGGCGGTCGGGACAACCGTAAATCAACCTGCGCAGGGTGCGTTCCAGCACCACACGATCGTGCTGGACCACATGGCGGCGCCGATCCCCAACAACATTGCCTTCGCTGATGCGGCAGTCCTCCCGCTTGGCCTTGGCACCGCCGCAAGCGGGCTCTACGGACGGACACAGTTGGCTCTCGCGCCACCGTTACACTCGCCGACCGCGCGTCCAGAGGTCGTTCTGGTCTGGGGTGGATCGTCGAGCGTTGGCTGCAACGCCATCCAGCTCGCGGTGGCGTCGGGCTACAGGTGCGTCGCCACCGCTTCGGCGCGCAACGTCGGCCTGTTGAAGGAGCTGGGTGCAAGCGAGGTTCTTGACCACTCGAGTCCAGCCATCGTGGAAGACGTGATTGAGGCAATGCGCGGGCGCAGTCTCGCTGGAACGCTTCACGCGACCGGTCACATGAAAGACTGTTTTGCCGTAGTTGCGAGATGCGAGGGCTCGCGCCGGGTGGCAGCGACGCTGGCCCCGCCCGACGAGCGTTCATTTGGAGTCGAGGCGACGCACATCTCCGGGACGAGCCTCAAGGATGACGAGGTTGGTCCAATGATCTACCGCGAATTCCTGCCGCAGGCTCTCGCGGCGCGCACGTTCGTCCCCGCCCCTCCGGCGAAGATCGTGGGCCAGGGCCTTGAAATGCTCCAGGCTGCCTTGGAAGCCCTGAAGGCGGGTGTATCCGCAGCGAAAATCGTCGTTACCCTGCCTTGAGTGACCAGCCAGGCGGTTTTTCGCGTTCGCAGTCTGAGGTGGCCCGCACTTTGCCGATTGGGAAGCTCTACCGGGAAAACGCGTTTGGGACGCGCGCTGCGCTCCTGCCGGAGCATGCGTTCCCGAAACCTGTTCCCGACTGCTTTTCCCCGAAACTACCTATCGGACATAGAGAAATGGGAATGCAGCGAGTGGTTTGAACGGCCGCTTCCGAAACCGCGTTCCGATCAATTGAGCGGCTAAAAGTGGGGCGATCACCGACATATTAGAATGAGACCGCCATGCCCGATCGGCCGGCTTGACGCGTAGCCAAAAGAATGCGGCTGATGGTAGGCTCGCTGACATTATGAAGCCCCGCCATCTGAGCAGCGTTGAGCTGCCGCAATTGCGAGTCTCCTACGCGTCGTCGTTCTTCTCGCGGTCCACACCTCGCTCATGCAATTCGGCATCGACGGGGCAGTTCGTGCAGCCCTCGTAGCAGCACAAGCGGCAGATGCGGTATGACTGCTCGAGGTTTTCCAAGCGATTTCGGAGAACGCGTTCAGCGATGTCCGATAAGGTTTTCAGTTCGTCTGGATTAAGGATCGATAGCCCTTCGGCAATCACTTGATCGCGCGAGGCCAGGACCTCGTCGCTCGCGACCTTGCCAGTTGGAGTAAGATAGAGGGATCGCGCGCGCCCGTCTGTCGAATGCTCCCTACGCTCGATCAATCCCTCGCTTACCAATCTATCCACCAGGCGAACAGTTCCAGCATGTGAAAGGCCCACCCCGATCGCAAGCATACGGATCGAGAGCCCGGGCTTGTGCGCGAGCAACGCCAGCGCTGAGGCGGCGGGTCCAGCTTCCGGCGCCCGCGATGAACTAGCGCGAACGATGTCGTCGCTGATCATGAGTGCGAACGCCCCGAAAATGTTTCGATCTCGAGGTCCATCCATTGCCACATCTATATGTGCGCGGAGCATAGACAGCAAGCCATACCGTGGTCCTCTTCCTCCGCGCGGCTTGTGGAAAATGTCCTGTTTTAGAAGGGTTTCGGAGGATTTCGACTGATCGAGCGCGCCGAAAAAAACGGGTCCGGCTCGTTAAGGCCGCGGAACCGTTGATACCTGGCGGCTATAGGGCAAGCCTTTTCGCTCGGAATCGCCGTAGGTCGCGCCCGAGAATCACTCCGCGTCAGCGCTGTCATCCAGGCCGCGCAGGTGCAGATCAGCGAGACCTAGCTTGCCCCCGGCGTCGCACTTCCATCGTGTCACCGCGCGCGATCACGATTGTATCAATCCCATTGAGGAACAGTCCGTGCTCCACGACGTCGGGGATTGCGGCGAAACGGGCGAAGACCGCGTCGCCATGCAGCTGAGCGCCTCCGGGCTCGATATCGCGACGGAGCATCCATGCCCCGCGGAGGTTCTGCAGGATTTGCACGCCCGCCGTCACGAGAGGACCACAGTCACGAGAGCACAAGCGCCCCTCTGTGGCGGACCGAAGCACGCAGCAGCACGAGGGACGCCGCTAGCAGAACTGCGTCCTTCAGTAGAAACTGCCCTGGTGCAGCCGAAATCGCAGGAAAGCCGCCGGCAGTCTGCTCCGCGACACCTGGAGTGGTGATGAAAAAGGTCAGCGTGATCAGATAGGTCGCTGCTGACATTAGTGCGCCTAGCGCAGAGAAGAGTGGACGAAATGCACCAAGGATCAGAACGAGACCGGTCGATAACTCGATAACGCCGATGAAATAGCTTTGCCCCTGCGTCCCGAACATGCCGAGCCAATTCATGATCGGGCTGTGTTCGATAAACGGGGCGATACCATAGGCCTCGTACGCTGTGAACTTCATCGCGCCGAACCACAGAAATACGATCACGAGAGCCCATCTAAGCAGGCCAAGATCCCTCCGACCGTGCTCGGGGACAAGAAATTCATAACGGTCGAAAATGCTCATCTAAAATTCCTCAACAGTGGTCCCGTGGGAACGTCACGAACGTCGTCTACGTGCTTCGGGCAGGCGTTGCAGTATATGCGCGACGCATATACCATATACTAATAAGCGAGATATGTCGAGCGGCTGGCTCGCGCTTCGCTGCCTCACGAAGCCATCCTCATCGGCGATGCCTTTACCCAGCAAACGCGCGACCTTTGCGGGATTTTGACTTGATGGGGCTGGCGCTCCGGGTGGGCCTATAGCCCGTTGGCAAACGTCCAGCCTGTACGGATGGACGCGGCCCTGGACGAGATAACCATGCCCACCGAAATCGTAGCAGCGATCGGCGAAGGCGCGCTCGCTTATCGAGAGAGCGGCATTCTCTCACTGGCAGATGGCAGAGTATTCTCCGCGTGCCGGCAGTATCGCTATCGCTTGAGCGAGGACAGTGTTGTCGTCGAGTTCGCAGACGGACCTCATATCGGGACGCAGTTCCTCAGCTTGAGTTTCTCGCGGACGGATACCGGGTTGGAAGCGAGTGGCGTCTATGCCTGCGGAGACGACACCTACCATGCAACCTACAGGATTCTGGGGCCGGCGGCCTTTGAAGTGGTCATCATGGTCCAAGGGCCTGCAAAGGCATACGAGCTAGTCAGCCGATATTCCCGGTCGGGATAAATGCTCATGTCAGGAGGGCAAGTCCTCTGTTGCCCTTATCATGGCCGTGAAAGGCAGCGCCGGAATAACTTACCACGCGCTGCAAATCCGAAGACGATTGTCGTCGTCATCAGAAGGTAGGCGACTATCCCACCAGGTGAAAGAGTCGGAACCGCTGCGAGGATCAACCCATCATTCCCGCCGGGTATGAGCGCGATGCCGATACCCATCAATGTGCCGCCGACGACAGATCGCAGAATGCCATTGGCTGTCGGCAGTTGGAGACGCAGATTGCCTTGGCGAAAGGAGGCGGTTAGGGCGCCTGCGATCGAAGAGATCACCGCAGTGAGCGCGACCTCGCCGGCCGGGGACATTCTGAGAGGAAGGGCGCGTTGAATCACGTCTGCGAAGGTCCAGGCCGGCGAGAGTGCATATAGAAGTCCGCCAGTGATACCGAGTCCAATCATCGAAGCGCCGAACGACCAACCCGGCTTTGTTCGCAGAACGCTCTTCGTGGAAACGAAAACGAGTGCCAGCACGAGCACAACTAGGAAGGCTAGGAGAGTAACGAGGCCTGTTGCGCTCGGTTTGGAGATTAAGCTTGGCCATGTTGAATCGTAGCCGAACCTGCCATGGTCGGCAGCCAAGATACCAATCGTTAATCCCAAGGGTAGAGCTAGAAGTCGCATCTCCCCATCCCCAAGCCGCGCCAGCGATCCGAGCAGGCATGTGTCATTAATGAGTGCGCCGAGGCCGAAGGCGATGGCGCCGATGAGCAGGAGGAAATTGATGCTGGTCGAGGGTGCGAGTGTTGCGCCCAGTGTTCCCGTCCAGACTATCGGGACCGCAACCAGGCCTGCCGCTGCCGACGCTGCGAGAAATCCGACGAACATTTTCGGCGGCTGTCTTCTGTGTAACTCATGAGCGGCCACCACTAAACAGGTTCCGCCTTGGTTCGCCGCATATCCGAACCCGAAGGCAAGTACGCATAGAAGAAGTTCGAGCGCAAACGATCCCATTATTTCAAGCCTGCCTGATCATATCGTCAGCCTTCTGATGCGACGTTCCAGCGTGGCGAGCGCCCCGGCTTAGCTTTACCACGGGAAGGCGCGATCCTGCTGTAGCCGCACAGATGGCAAAGGCTGACCGAGCCATCTTTGTCGAAGCCGTTTGCCACAAGGAGCCGCTCCGACAGCATGCCTAGAATGTCGAGGTCATTGGGCGACAGGGGCGAAATACATTCGGAGATCACCTGCTCCCGTGCCTTGAGCAAGGCGTCCGTTATCTTCTTCCCCGAATTGGTGAGGTGAATGAAGCGCGCCCGCCTGTCGGTGATTTGTCTTCGTCGTTCCACCAACTGTTCGCGCTCGAGCCTATCGATCAATCGCACCGTCCCGGCATGAGAAAGCCCGATCGAGGTAGCCAAAACGCTGATCGGCAGTCCGGGCTCCATGCTGAGTAACACCATCACGGCGGTCCCCGGGCCGCTTGGTGAAAACGAGGCCGAGACACTGGCGATGCTGTCTGCAACGGCCAACGCGAGTGCACCTAAATGGTACTTGGCGACCTCAGGCTCCATACCGCAAGAATATATGCTTCGCGCATAGACTTCAAGCGTGTGAAAATGTATGACCGCCGCATGCATCTATGACAGATTCGGACATGGTCATGCTCATTGAGGGGCTCAGCTCGGATTCCACATCTGAGATCAACGGACGTGCTCGTTCCCCAGGCGCTAGCGGGGGTGGGCTCGATGAAAGTGGACGTGCATGGGTGCCGCTCACCGGGCGCAGGCGGTTCGCCGATGAGACCGCCGGTATGATCGGACGGGTCTCATGCCCGACCTGACTCTTGATCTCCGATACCTGAAGTACGCCGTTCAGGTCGCCGAGGCCGGCAGCTTCCGCCGAGCGGCGGAGCGCCTATCGATATCGCAATCCACCGTCAGCCGACGTGTGCAGCTGTTTGAGCGCCAACTTGGCTTTTCTCTCTTCAAGCGTACGCGAGCGGGGGCAGGGCTGACTCCAGAAGGTGAGCGCTTCCTTCAACAAGCGGTGGTGGGAGCGCGCTACCTTCGTAACGCCGCAACGGAGATCCGCTCCGCGCGGAAACTCAAGACCGGGCTCGTGAGGTTTGGAATGCTTGAAGCGTTCCCGGCGTGCCCGATCATCAACATTCTCTCGGCATTCAGAAATAGACATCCGACGATCGAGGTAAAGCTTGAGGAAGGCACTTCAGAAGAAAACACTTTGGGGGTGAAGCGCGGATTACTGGACGCAGCAATCAGCCTGAGTGCGAGCAAGAGCCCTCAGTTCCAAGTTCGACGTCTCTGCGAACCAGATCTGTTCGTGGCATTGTCCCCGCTTCACGAGTTGGCAGCACGGCCACAGCTGTCGTGGGAGGACGTTTGTGACGAAGTCTTCCTCGTTCGCTCGGATGGCGCTGGGCGTGAGCTCGCTGGCATACTCCGGCGCATGGTGGGCGCCGGAGACGGAGCGGTTCAACTCTCGATCCAACAAGTCAGCCGAGAAACCCTGCTGACGATGGTCGAACAGGGCTTCGGCTTGACCATCACCAGCGTGATCTACCGGCCGGATATCGCGTTGATCCCGCTCCCATCGGCGCGGGCGCCGACGGCCGCTATAATTTCTTCCAGTGACAACGACAACCCGACTCTGCCGCTGCTGCTGAAGTGTTTCGACACCCCCTCTAGAGCGGGGACCACGGATTAATCGGCGCTCCCCGGCGTCAACGTTCGCCTGGCTTTGGCGAAGCCACGGTCTGTCGCGATGAACCGTTGTAACATCGGGACGATTAACCGAGCTGGGTCAACAGCGGACTGACCTTGCTCTCGGCCCAATAGGTGGGCGTAGTCAACAAGGTCCTGGTGGAGAGCTGCAGGTAGCTCGACCTGTACCTTAAGCGGCTTGTCGTCCGCGATGGGGCCTAGCTTAAGCTTCGACATCATCACCCTCCATATGGCTCCAGTACCAAGTCTCGCGTCACGAGAACGCGCACGGGAAATCCGGGCCGAATAGTGATCGTGGGCGCGACGTTGAGCTGACGCCTCACAATCTGCTGCCCTGCGTCGTTGATGGTGTCCTGCCCACCGTTCCGGATCGCCTGAACGAGCTGATCGTCGTTGTCGACCGCGAGTTCGGCGCCGACGCTCAGCAGTGTCGACAATCCCGCAGCCTTGGCCAGATCCCACCAATGGTAATCGACGCCATCCTGCAGCCCGGCGAACCCTTCAGCGTCAGCACCAGGCTGGCGCTCGAGAACGATCGAGCGCCCGTTCGGGAAGACGAGCCGAGTCCAGACGAGCAGGACTCGGCTCTGGCCGAACTGCACGTTGTTGTCGTACTGCCCGACCACACGAGTGCCTTGCGGCACAAGCAAGATACGGCCGGTTGGGCTGTCGTAGATGTTTTCGGTGACCTGCGCGGTGATCTGGCCGGGTAGATCGGATCGGATGCCGGTGATCAGCGCCGCGGATATCACTGCTCCCGCCTGAAGGACGTTCGGCGATACTGGCGCAGCGACGCGATCGGGCGCAACCGTCCTGCGATCGGCCGCGGCGTTCAGAAACGCGTTCTGCCGGTCCTGCGCCGAGGGCGTGGCGGGCGGCGGAGCGAGGCCAATGCTCGCCAAATCCGGCACCGGCGCGAGCGCTGGGGCAGCTCCCGCAGCAGCGGGTGTGCCCCGGCTTTCCGATCCGGAGAAGAGACGGCTGGTGCGCGCGGTCTCGATTTCCTGAAGGCGGCGCTGCTCTTCCGGGCTGATGCCGGGATTGGGCGTGGCCGTCCCGGGTGTGGGCACCGGCTGTCCGCGATCCTGGGTACTAAGGATCGGCCGGCCGAGGTCACCGGGAAGAGGGGGACCGAGCTGTGGCACGCCACTGTAATCTCGCGGCAGGCCGGCCAGTCCGTCAGCGGTCGAGCGGTTCTCGGTCGAATAGAGTTCGTCGTTCGGCCGACCGGCGTCGCGGGTCTGAAGCGCGTAGATCAGCGCACCTCCGAGCCCGACGCTGGCGACAAGACCGAGGCCGGCGAGAACCTTCCGCGACAACCGGGTGACGCGGGGCGGTTCGGCCCGCAGCCGCATCGGCGCAGGCCCGACCGGCTCGCCGGTCAGGGGCTGCGCATCGTCGTCCGGCACTTCCTCAATCCGGGGCGGGTTCTCGCTCACGAGGTCGGCCTCCCGTCTGTGCGGACGATCCTGACGCGCTTCTGCTCGCGGCCGGAGCCGAAGCGAAGTTCGGCAGCCGCGAACAGACGATCAACGATCATGTGGTGGCCGCGAACGCGATAGTTCACGAGCTCAGAGGTGTTGCCCTCGGGGCCGACGACGAAGAGTGGCGGCATCTCGCCCTGACCGATGCCGCGCGGAAACTCGATAAAGACCTGGCGTCCGTCGTCGAAGGCGCGCAGCGGCCGCCACGGCGCACGGTCGCCCTCGATCGCATAGCGGAAGTTGACGTTCGCGAGATCGACGCCGCTCGCCACCGGCTGGGCCGCCTGCGCCTCGGCGTTCTGACGGCGCAGCGCAATGAGCTGGTCTTGCGGATACTGCCATGAGACCGACGCCATATAGGTGCGCTCTGTCGAGCGCAGCTCCATGTGATAGGTGCGCATGTTGGTGTTGATGACGAGGTTTGTCATCAGGTCGGCGCGGGTGGGCTTTACTAGGATGTGGATCTGGCGCGTTGCCCCCGATCCGCTCTCGGTGTCGCCGATGATCCAGCGCACTGTGTCGCCGGCGGCCACCGGGCCTGCGCCGACAAGCTGCTCCCCGGGTTGGAGCGCGATGTCGGTGATCTGCCCGACGGCGGTATAGACTTGATAAAGCGCCCCTTGAGTCCACGGGTAGACCTGCATCGAGTTAATGAAGCCGTCGCGCACCGGCTGGACTCGTGCCGCCTCGTTTGCCTGGTTGACGCGAGCGGTCGGATTAGAAGGCTCCGGGGCACGCCGCGTCTCCTCCACACGCTGCAATTGGCCAGGCAGCGGCAGCGGCCGGGGCAGCTCGACCACGGTGACCGGCGCGGGTGGATCGACGGTCTGCACCGCCGGAGCCGCATTGTCGTAGGAAATCTCCGGCGGCGGATTGGTGGTCGCGCAGCCCGCGAGCGCGGTCGCCGCTAGCAGAACGACCGGGAATGCGGCTCTACGGAGAGCCGGGAGTACGTGTGTGTGTGAAGCCGGGTTTCCGGCTTTACGGAAATACGGCTTCATTGCCCAAGCTCCCGTGACCAGTTGATGGCGTTGACGTAGATGCCGAGCGGGTTCGCCCTGAGCCGGTCGGCGTTTCGGGGGATCTGCACGACGATCGTCAGGATCGCGGTCCAGCGCGTGGTCTCGGCGAGCTGGCCATTTTCGTATCGGCGCTCGACCCAGGCGACGCGGAAGCTGTCCGGGGACGCGCGGATGACGCTGGAGACGTCGACAGCGACCTGCTGCCGGCCGACCCGTGTAAAGGGGTCGTTGGAGCGGGCGTAGTCATTGAGCGCCATGGCGCCGCGGTCAGTCGTGAAGTCGTAGGCGCGCAGCCAGGGGTCGTCTCAGAAAACGGAATCTATGGTCACTCCCGTTTTTGCAACACCGATTTTGACGACAAGTTGGCTTGCTTGAATCTATCCGGCGTCTGAATGGGATTTTATTCCCGCGCCTTGATGAGTTCCGCGCCTGATGAACCTCCAGAAAATATACGGCTTCAATGAGCCTTTCCGTTTTACAGGTTCCTCAACAGGCCGGTGGGCCGTTAGTATCATCAATATCAGTATTCGCAAAACCAGATCAGTAATTCTTTAAACCGGTGTATTTCTGCCGTTATGCTACATAAGTTTGCTGTCGTGCCGTTAGGGCCCAGGCTATTCTGGCCAGCTTGTTTGCCAGAGCACAAGTGACGACAAAGTTGCTTTTCCGGCACAGTAAATCCCTGACCCAATCGGCCAATTTGCCAGACTGGTGTTCCAGTTTTTGTATGAATACCCTGGCACATTGAACCAACAAAGTTCGGATCTTTTTATTACCTCGCTTACTAATTCCCAGCAATGTCGTCCTACCTCCCGTGCTGTACTGCCGAGGTACAAGCCCTGTTGCCGCCGCAAAGTCACGGCTGCTGGCGTACTGCTTCCCGTCGCCAATCTCAGTTGAAATAGTACTCGCTGTCAGTGTTCCGACGCAGGGAATGCTCAGCAAGCGCTGTCCAACCTCATCTTCGTCCAACTTTCGTTTCAACTGGGATTCCAAATCTTTAATCTGCTCAACAAGATAGTGATAATGCTGTTGTAATTTCAGCAATAACTGGCTGAGGTAAAGAGGCAAACTATTATCCTCAAGAATGGTACTCAGTCGGCTAATAACGGCAGCTCCTCGGGGAACGCTAATGCCAAATTCCAGCAGAAAAGCATGCATTTGATTGGTTGTTTTTACCTTATCCTGAACCAGGGATTCACGGACACGATGCAGAGCCCGCATTGCCTGCTGAGATTCCGTTCTGGGCTGCACAAAACGCATAGACGGACGCGATGCAGCTTCACAAATAGCTTCGGCGTCGACAAAGTCGTTTTTATTGCTTTTAACGAACGGGCGGACAAATTGTGGTGATATCAGCTTTGGGGAATGCCCCAACTCTTCCAACTTGCGTGCCATAAAGTGAGAACCGCCACAGGCTTCCATTGCGATGGTTGTAGCGGGGCATGTCGCCAAAAATTCGATCAACTTTGGCCGGGTAAATTTTTTACGGTAAACAGCCTTCCCGCGACGATCCTGGCAATGAATATGGAAAGAGTTTTTACCCAGATCGATACCAATGAGCGCAATGTTTTCCATGATAGTTCTCCGAATGAAAGCCTGTCCTCAGCATAATACCGGGAAGGAGGGAGTGACCATCTCATTAAATAAAGCACGCTAAGCCGGTTGCAGCGGCCGTAGCGGCCTGAACTTGCCCGCGCCGATCTTGGCGCTGCTGCGCCAGAGGTAATCGCCGGTCAGGTTGATGTGCTCCCAGCCGAGCGGCGACAGGTACTGCAACAGGCCGTCATCGACGGCTTGACCGTGGCCACGCAAGGCGTTCGCGGCCCGCTCCAGATAGACCGTGTTCCATAGCACGATGGCCGCCGTCACCAGGTTGAGGCCGCTGGCCCGGTAGCGCTGCTGCTCGAAGCTGCGGTCGCGGATTTCCCCCAGGCGGTTGAAGAACACGGCGCGGGCCAGCGCGTTGCGCGCCTCGCCTTTGTTCAGCCCGGCATGCACGCGGCGGCGCAGCTCGACGCTTTGCAGCCAGTCCAGGATGAACAGTGTGCGCTCGATGCGTCCCAGCTCACGCAGGGCGACGGCCAGGCCGTTCTGGCGCGGGTAGCTGCCAAGCTTCCTGAGCATCAGCGAGGCCGTCGCCGTGCCCTGCTTGATCGAGGTGGCCATCCGCAGGATTTCATCCCAATGGGCGCGGACGTGCTTGATGTTGAGCGTGCCGCCGATCATCGGTTTCAACGCCTCGTAGGTGGCATCGCCCTTCGGGATGTAGAGCTTGGTGTCGCCCAGGTCACGAATGCGCGGGGCGAAGCGGAAGCCCAGCAGGTGCATCAACGCGAAGACGTGGTCCGTGAACCCTGCCGTGTCGGTGTAGTGCTCCTCGATCCGCAGGTCGGATTCGTGATACAGCAGGCCGTCGAGCACGTAGGTCGAGTCGCGCACGCCGACGTTCACGACCTTGGTGTGGAACGGCGCGTACTGGTCGGAGATATGGGTGTAGAACGTCCGCCCTGGGCTGCTGCCGTATTTCGGATTGATGTGGCCGGTGCTCTCGGCCTTGCTGCCGGTGCGGAAGTTCTGGCCGTCCGACGATGACGTGGTGCCGTCGCCCCAATGCCCGGCGAAGGGATGTCGGAACTGCGCGTTGACCAGCTCGGCCAGTGCCGCCCCGTAGGTTTCGTCGCGGATGTGCCAGGCTTGCAGCCAGGCCAGCTTGGCGTAGGTCGTGCCGGGGCACGATTCCGCCATCTTGGTCAGGCCCAGGTTGATCGCGTCGGCGAGGATCGTGGTCAGCAACAGGTTTTTGTCCTTGGCCAGGTCGCCTGACTTCAGGTGGGCGAAGTGCCGGGTGAAGCCCGTCCATTCGTCTACCTCCAGCAGCAATTCGGTGATCTTGACGTGCGGTAGGATCATCGCCGTCTGGTCGATCAGGGCCTGTGCGGTATCGGGCACCGCCGCATCGAGCGGCGTGATCTTCAGGCCCGACTCCGTGATGATGGCGTCCGGCAGCTCGTTGGCCAGCGCCATGCGGTTGACGGTGGCGAGCTGCGTTTCCAGCAGCGTCAGCCGGTCATGCAGGTACTGGTCGCAATCGGTGGCCACGGCCAGCGGCAATTCGCTGGCCTGCTTGAGGCTGGCGAATTTCGCGGGCGGCACCAGGTAGTCCTCGAAGTCCTTGAACTGGCGCGAGCCTTGCACCCAGATGTCGCCGGAGCGCAGCGCGTTCTTCAGCTCCGACAGCGCGCACAGTTCGTAGTAGCGCCGGTCGATGCCGGTGTCGGTCATCACCAGCTTCTGCCAGCGCGGCTTGATGAACTCGGTCGGCGCGTCGGTGGGCACCTTGCGGGCGTTGTCGCTGTTCATGCTGCGCAGCACCTCGATGGCGTCGAGTACGTCCTTGGCGGCGGGCGCGGCCCGCAACTTGAGCACGTCGAGAAATTCCGGCGCGTAGCGGCGCAGCGTGGCGTAGCTCTCGCCGATGCGGTGCAGGAAATCGAAGTCCTCGGGTTGCGCGAGCCGCTGCGCTTCGGTGACGCTCTCGGCGAAAGCATCCCAGGACATGACGGCCTCGATGGCGGCGAACGGATCGCGGCCCGCTTGCTTGGCCTCGATCAGCGCCTGGCCGATGCGCCCGAACAGCCGCACCTTGGCATTGATCGCCTTGCCGGATGCCTGGAACTGCTGCTGATGCTTGTTCTTGGCGGCATTGAACAGCTTGCCCAGGATGCGGTCATGCAGGTCGATGATTTCGTCGGTGACGGTGGCCATGCCCTCGATGGCGAGCGCCACCAGGGTCGCGTAACGCCGCTGCGGCTCGAACTTCGCCAGGTCGGCGGGCGTCATCTGGCCGCCCTCGCGGGCGATCTTGAGCAGCCGGTTCTGGTGAACCAGCCGCTCGATGCCGGAGGGCAGGTCGAGCGCCTGCCACGCCTTGAGGCGTTCGATGTGTTCCAGCATGTGCCGCGAGTTCGGTTTGACCGGGGATTGCCGCAGCCAGGCCAGCCACGTCGTCTTGCCGTTGTCGCGGCGCTTGAGCAGATCGTCGAGGCGACGGCGATGCACGTCCGTCAGCGGCTCAGCCAAGGCGTCGTAGAGACGCCGGTTGGCGCGGGTAATCGCTTCGGCGCTCGCCCGCTCGACGGCGTTGAGGGCGGGCACAATGACCGACTGCCGCCGCAGGTGCTCGATCAAGGCTCTGGCCAGCACGATGCCCTTGTCGGTTTGCATGGCCAGCTCGGTCAGCAACTGGACAGCCTGCCGGTAGTGGCCAATCGTGAACGGCTGGAAGCCGAACACCGTTTGCAGCTCGACCAGGTGCTCGCGTCGGGTCTGCTCACGCTGCCCGTACTCGTCCCAGCTTTCGATGCCGACCTTGAGCTGGTTGGCGACCAGTCTCAGCAATGGCGGGAACGGTGGCTCATCAGCGCCAAGGATGACGCCGGGAAAGCGCAGGTAGCAGAGCTGCACCGCGAAGCCCAGCCGATTGGCCGGGCCGCGCCGCTGCCGGATGATGGAGAGGTCGCTTTCGCTGAACGTGTAGTGACGGATCAACTCATCCTTGGTGTCCGGCAACGCCAGCAGGCTTTCGCGCTCGGCGGCGGAGAGGATCGAACGGCGGGGCATGCGGTTTCCTTCTTCTTGAAAACGTAGGTTTGTGACAAGCCCGCCAAGGCAACCGGCGCGGCACGGGAATCAAGGCATTGCGATTCTCGAAAATAGTTCTTGAAATTCTATTCTTGATTGCATATCATCTCAACGAGTTTCGATAAGAAAGGATGCGCATGCGACCGTCTGTTGTGCTTGACATGAAGCGAAGCGCAGTGCGTGAAGCGGTAGGCCGCTTTCGCGCCGCGAACCCGCGCGTCTTCGGCTCGGTGCTGCATGGCACCGACCGGGATGGCAGCGACCTCGACCTGTTGGTCGATGCGCTGCCCGGTGCCACGTTGTTGGACTTGGGCGATTTGGAAGAAGAACTGAAATCGCTGCTCGGCGTTGACGTCGATCTGCTGACTCCCGGCGACCTGCCGCCGAAGTTCCGGGCCAAGGTGCTCGCGGAGGCGCAACCGATATGAGCGAGAACCGCCTGCCCGATTACCTCGACCACATTCAGCAGGCCGCAACCGATGCGCGCAGCTTCGTGGAAGGGATGGCCAAGGACGACTTCTTGGCCGACAAGCGCACCCAGCAGGCCGTCATCATGAGCCTGATCGTCATCGGCGAGGCGGCCACAAAGGTGATGGATGGCTACGTCGAGTTCACCCAGGCGCATGCCGACGTGCCGTGGCGCAGCATGCGCAATATGCGTAATCGCATGGCTCACGGCTATTTCGACATCAACCTCGATGTGGTGTGGGAGACGGTACAGGAATGGCTGCCGGCGTTGCTCCAGCAATTGCCCGCCGTGCGTCAGGATGCCGACGATGAAGACCGTAACGACAACTGTGAAAGAGGGATCTCCGATGACTGTTGAATCGAGAATATTTTCTGTAGCCGAGTATGTTCAGCCGTCCGAAGGCGAGCCTATTCGTTCCGTTGTGCTTGAAACCCGAGACTCAATTATCGTGGTTTGGCATGTCCATCCCGGGCAGGAAATTGCGGCTCACATTCATCCTCACGGCCAAGACACGTGGACTGTTTTGTCGGGAATGGCTGATTACTTTCAGGGCAATGGGATTGTTCGTGCCCTCAGGGAAGGTGAGATAGCCGTGGCAAGACCGGGCCAAGTGCACGGGGCGCGAAATACAGGTACCGAGCCATTTGTGTTAGTCTCGGTTGTGGCATCAGCCAATGCCGGTTTCGTATTGGCTGAGCGATAGAGCCCAATCTCTGGAGTTGGTCCAATGAGCGGTCGGGGAGATAGGTAACAGACATGCAGCGGACACGGCTGCTAAACCAGGTCGCAAACCTCCTTGCGTCGCAGCGTGCCGCAAGCGACGCGATCAATCGAATGGGGTCGGCATGAGACTGAACACCATCCAGTTCCCGACCGCGTAGCCGCCTGTCCTGCCGATCAGGTCTTGACCATCGACGCCTGGGATCAGTCCTGAATGTTCTTGGAGACCACTACGTTATGAGCCGCAGCCGCCGCAAAACACCCATCGTCGGGCACACGACCTGCGGCAGCGAGCGCGAGGACAAGAAGCTCTGGCATCAGCGCTGGCGCACCCGTGAGCGCACGGCGCTGACCAGCGCGTCGCCCGAAGCCCTGAGCGCCCATCTGCCCCTGCTGGAAAACCAGGCCAGCAGCGTCTGGTCGATGGGCAAGGATGGCCGCTCCTACTGGCCCGTCAAGCGCCAGGCCGCCACGGCGGATCGCATCGCCAATCACAAGGGACGCAACCCGCAAGAACGCGCCTCCCTGAAAAAGCGCCTGCTGCGCAAGTGGATGAGCAAATGAAGCTCTCCTTCCATCAGCACATTGCGCTGTTCTGGATGATCGGTGCTCCGGGCGTCTTCGCGCCCGTGATCGAGAACGCCAAGCGGCCCGATGCCGGCGCCGTCATGGCGTGGGGTGTCGCGATCGTGGCGGTGATGATCCTCTTCACCCCTTTGCTGCTGCGCTGTCCACCATTCCGGCGCTGGTATGGCCGGACGGATGCGCTGTCGGAGCGGCAGCGCCAGGCGCTTGCCGAGCGCGGCCTGCGCCGCTACTACCAGACCGCTTTCGATGACGGCTACGTGCCCCGCGTGATGCCCTACGTGTGGCGCATCATCTGGACGGTCGGCGGGTTGATGGCTGTGACCGCCGTACTGCCTACCAACACCGGACGGCCAGCCTTCGATGCCTTGGTGGTCTTCTCGACCTGGTATCCGATAGGCGTGATGCTGCTGGTTTTCGCGTCGAGGCCCCTTGGCCGGTTGATTCGCCAAAGAGCACAGGAGCGGCGGAAATGAGCACGTCAACCATCGAGGCGCTGGCCAGCGCCTGGGCAAGGATTGCCGAGGAAGCGGAATTCCCCGCTGACTACGAGGGGACTGCCACACCACAAGCGCATCGGGCTAGCGAAGCTATTCAGGAGCAGATTCGGGAGCGCATCGTCGCCACCAACGACATGCGGCTGTTCAGCCTGCTGCACCTGCTGGGTCAGGCGTCGCTGCGCATGGAGCAAGCGCTGTGGCCGGAGGATTACGAGCGGATGACGCGCGAGGTTGAGGAAGCCCTGCGGCAAGCCACCGACGCCAACGCCAGATCGTACACCCACGAAGAAGTGATGCAGGCGATGCAGGAACGCATCGACCGGGCGCGAGACAAGCCATGTTGATTGGCTATGCGCGCGTCTCGACGCAGGATCAGAACCTGGAGCTGCAACGCGAAGCCTTGAGCAAGGCCGGATGTAAAAAGGTCTTCGAGGACAAGGTGAGTGGCACGCGGGCAGACCGGCCTGGCTTGGCCAAGACGCTCGAAATGCTGCGCGAAGGCGATACTTTGGTCGTCTGGAAGCTCGACCGGCTGGGCCGGTCGGTCAAGCAACTGGTCGATCTGGTCGGCGATCTGCACAAGCACGGTGTCCAGTTCAGGAGCCTCACCGACTCCATCGACACCGGCACACCATCCGGGCGGTTCTTCTTCCACGTCATGGCGAGCCTTGCCGAAATGGAGCGCGAGCTGACCGTCGAGCGCACCCGCGCCGGGCTGGAAGTCGCCAAGCAGCTCGGCCGCAAAGGCGGCCGCAAGCCGAAGATGACCGACAGCAAGATCGAGTCGGCCAAGAAGCTGCTGGCCAGCGGGGTGCCGCCCAAGGACGTGGCCAAGAACCTCGGCGTGTCCATTCCGACGCTGTACCGCTGGGTGCCAGCCTCCACGCACGCTTAGCGTGCTTTATTTTCCGTTTTCTGAGACGACCCCTGCATGACCATTATCGCCGCATATTATTACAACGAAGGTAAGCGAGTCCGTGAAATCAGGCTCGATGAGCACGTCGAACTAAACGAGAATCGCTCGGGCTTCTGCTGGATCGCGCTTAGCGAGCCCACCGCAGACGAACTCAGCGCGATCCAGACGACGTATAACCTCCATCCTTTGGCGATCGACAACGCCATGCACCCGCTGTGCCCGCCCAAGCTCGAGGTCTACAACGATGAGTTGTACGTCGTCGCCCAGACCGCCGAGCTGGTCGGCGACCGGATCAGCTACGGCAAGATGGCGATCTTCACCGGTCACAATCACCTTATCACCGTGCGGCACGGCAATGCCGGAGCGCTGGGCAAACTTCGGGAGCAACTCGAGGCATCGCCGACGCAGTTCGGCAAGGGTGTCGACTATGTGCTGCACGCGATCTTGCACCGAGTGGTCGACCAGTATCTGCCCATCTTCGAAATGATCGAGGACGACGTCCTGGCGATGGAGCGACGGTCGCTGCACGATTTCCTCGAGCCAGAAGAGGTGGCGCGAATCTTCGAACTAAGGTCCGAACTCACGCGGTTCCAGCGCACGCTCGGGGCTATGGCCGAGCTGGTGCGAAAGCTCGTTCGCGGCCACTTTCCCTGCATCAGCGCCGAAATGACACCATATTTCCACGACGTCGCGGACCATGTCCACCGCGTGCAGTCCATGGTCGACGGCCTCCTGCTTGTCCTGTCCACGGTCTTCGAGGCCAGCAGCCTTCTGGAAGCGCAAAGGATCGGTGTGGTCACTCGCCAGCTCGCGGCCTGGGCGGCGATCTTGGCGGTCCCGACGGCGATCGCCGGAATATATGGCATGAACTTCAAGCACATGCCGGAACTGGACACGCCATATGGCTACTTCGTCGTGCTCGGAGTGATAGCGGTGTTCTGCCTTCTCCTATTCATGCGCTTCAAGAAGGCCAAGTGGCTATGAGTAACGCACTTCGCGAGCTTCTCCGTCCGCCGAGTCACAGCGCGCTTTGTGCGCGAGCGTGTCCAATCCAGTTCAAGATGAAGGTGCTTCCATGACCTCCCAGGTGACCGACGTTCTAGAAGCAGTCCAGTCATTCATCGCCAAAGGCTATGACCGCGAATACCGCGTCAAGGACGGCAATCTCGTCGATCTCGAACTAGGGTCAACCCTCGATGCATGCAGCATTCGCGTCGATGCGGCGTTGCGCCTCGAGAGCGGGGACGACGGCGAAGATGCCTCCAACATCTACGCGATCACCGATCCGGCGACAGAGCATAAAGGCCTGTTGATCGACGCCTTCGACGTGTTCCACGAAATCTGCCCCCGCGACTTGTCCGAGCGCCTTGTGGCGCATCGGGAAACAGCACCGGCAGGTGACCAGGACGCGCCGAGCAAGCACGGACTACGGAAAGTCTACAAGAGCGAGTTTCACAGCGATCCCGAGCGTTACGTTCTGCGCGAGGGCTTTCCAGACTTCCCGCCATGCCCTTTCGGCCAATCCTTCAGCATCCTCGGCTTCGATACCGCCGAGCAGGAATATGTCTGGCTCGTCACGAGCATCATTCGAGATCCTCGGCTGATCAGGGTTCCATACCAGGGCGAAGACGTCATCAGCGACGAATAGCGGTGTCGCTTAGCCGGAAAGGCTGGCCTTCCTGGCCCACACATCTGCAGGCTGAACTTTAAGAACATCGAAAATTAGGAGGTGATTATGGACTGGAACAAGGACCACATACGAGAAACTATGCTCTTGCTGGAGACAGCAGCGTTGCACAGCGCTCGCGAAAACTACCTGGACTATGTCTCTACCGCTCGGCTCGATCGGAGCGAACCGATCGAAAACGACGAACTAGCTCAGGCCGAGGTCGCGAGCGACTTCGCTGAAGCGCTCGATGACACGCTCCATGACTACGCCAATAAACTCGAAAAGCTCAGGACGATCGATTTCGGCCCCAAGTTGGCCGTCAACGAAGGCGCTGTCGTCAAGCTGTCCGGCCGCCACTTTGTGATCGCGGTGTCAACGAGCAAGTTTACCTGTCAGGGGCGTGAGCTCATGGGCATTTCCACGATGGCGCCGATCTTCGAAGCGATCGAGGGTGCCCGAGCCGGGGAGACCGTGCAGTTCAACGGCCGGGACCTCACCGTAGAAGACGTGGAATAAAGCCCTCCACCGCAGCCGGCGCGCTAGTGCCGAACGCCCTGCATCTCTTTCTGCATGCATACGGTCACTTGCAGCCGCGTTGACCTGGCTCATCAAAGGCAAACTCATGACAACACCTTCATTCTTCATCACCCCCGGATACGGGACGCGCCTGCATGACGCGCTTCATTATTCTCAGGCAATGCGCATTGGTGACCGCGTGGAGATCTCCGGACAGGGCGGATGGAACGACGATCTCGTCATTCCGGAGTCGATTGAGGAAGAGATCGAGCAGGCGTTCAAGAACGTGGAACGGACGCTCGCGACCGCCGGAGCACGCTGGCCGCATGTGGTCCACGTCAATTCCTATCACGTCGGTGGATTCCCTCCCGTGATCAACGAAACAATGGCCAAGCTGTATCGCCACTACATGCCCGACCGCGCTCCAATCTGGACGCAGTTGGGAATCGAAGCGCTGGGGCTTCCAACCATGCGTATCGAAATTCGCGTAACAGCTATCATCGCCTGACCCCGCGGTTCGTGCAGGCGCCGTGCCGCGCTAATCCCGCACGCCCTGCGCCCGCTTCTCCATGCATATCATCGTATCGAGAGATCCGGTTATCATCGGCGTGCTCGGAGAACGGGGGGCCGCCTTGGCCTGGTTGGCGCGCCTCGGCTGCCTGCGGGCGATGGCCAGCACTGCCAGGAGCGTGAGCAACGCCGCCGCATAAAGGAACAGGCCGCCAGGGCCGACGATATTCATTGCAGCTGCTCCTATTAGGGGGCCAGCGGCTGTCCCGATCCCGTTGAGCAACAGAAGCCCGCGCGCGGTGCCGAGTAGCCGACCGGCCGGAAGATCGTCGTTTGCGACGGCGAGACACAACGAATAAATCGGGATGCCAAAGCCGCCGAACAGCGCACCTGCCGCAAGGAGCAGCGGCAGAGGCGCTTCCACCGCCAACGCTACGCCGATGGCAGACGCTGCGGACGCCAGCGCCGCACCGGCGATGACAAGATTCCGGGGCACTCGATCCGAAAGCCAACCGAGTGGCCAATGGAAGGCGAGCGTTCCACCAAGAACCGCAGCCATGAAGGCGGAGATACCGCCCACATCGAGGCCGATGCTCTGGGCGAAGTTCGCGCCCATGCCCCAGAAACCACCGATAGCCAGGCCGGCCAGGAAAGCGCCAGCCGCAGCGAGAGGTGATACGAGGACGAGGTCCCTGAACGCGACCCATTCCTGTTCCACCTGGGCCGGCGGATGACTGGGCAGCAAGGTGATCGGAACCACCGCCGCTGATATCAGCAGCGACACGATGAGGAACAATGTCACGTCGGCGGGCGGTGCGATGTTGAGTAACGCCTGCCCGATTGCCCATGAGCCCATAGAGACAACTCCGAATATCGACAGGAGCTGCCCGCGTGTGGATGGCAATGCGTGGGCGTTGAGCCAACTCTCCGTTGCGAGGATCATGCCCGCGTAGGCCAAGCCGGTAATCAGGCGAAGCGGCATCCAGGCGATCGGCTCCACGAACGCCACATGGAGAAGGGCGGTCATCGAGGCAATGGCCGCGAAGCCGGCGAAGGTTCTGACATGTCCCACGGAGACGATGATCGGTGGCAACACGAGCGCGCCGATCGTGAAACCCGCGAAATAGAAGGACATCATCGCGCTGATCGCGCCGGTCGAGAACCCCTTATGGCCGGCTCTCACGATCAGGAGCGTGCTCAGCAGGCCATTGCCCAGCAGCAGAGCGGCGACGCTCAGCAGCAGCGCCGCCACCGGCGCGAGAACGAGGCCGCGCTTGCCCGCCGACCTCATGGTATCCATCGCCGGGCTCGTTCTCGGGCCTGACTTGAGGGTTGATACTCTGCCGCACTGATGAACTGGTCGAATGCTTCGCACCAGATGACGACCGTGTTGTAGTCACGGACATCGATGCCGGCAGGCACCTCGACGATGAAGCCGTTGAACGTCTTCACATCGCCCACGCGGACTGATCTGTCCTTGATTAGGAGAAAGGCCTCCTTCGTGTCGACGAAACGTGGTGCGAGGTAGAGCTTGTAGTCGGGACCAGGGGCGAGGCGCCCGATATGGGCGATACGGTCGCGCGAGACCCGGATCTCGCCTTCCCCCCAGTGAAGCAGGTCGCTGCCTTTGAGATCGCGGGCCAGACGCCCTGCGTAGAGCGTCTCGGCTGAGATGGTCCGCAAGGCCGCCGCGTCCGGGGCCTGGGGGGCGGTCAGGATCGGCAGCGTGTAGACACCGCCCGCGAAGCCCATGGCGAGCATCGCGAGATGGGTGGCAATCAGGATGACCCAGCGCCGCATCGGTTACACCAGCTCCAGTCCCTTCACGAGCTGATCGGCGTCGAGATGGAAGTCCGAGAATACGATGCGGCCGCCAGCGTCCATCACGGAGAACCAGGGCGTTCCCCGCGTGCGGTAGTCCTCCATGAAGGTGGGAAGCGTCGCGCCGGCAGGTGGCTCGTCCTGACCGAACGCGACAGGAAGCGCATACTTGAGCTGGTTCACGCGCAGCTTCTCGAAGGTGTTCTCATCCGCTCCTTCGAAGACGGTCTGGATCACCGCGAAGCCCACGCCCTTGGCGCTCAATGCACCATGCAACCTTTGTAGCGTCGGAAATCCATGCAAATGGCAGCCACGGCACCAGTGCTGGAAGGCGAAGAGGACTTTCGGGCCGGTGCCGAGATCCGACAGCTTGAGCGGCGCGATGCTTTCTCCATCCGCGCCAATCCATCTCTGCACCCGCAGCTCGGGGGCTTGTCGTTCGTCGACGCTCATCTGATCCTCCAATTCCGATGCAGAAGTCCGATGAGTGGTCGCGTGTGGCGATGGCACGCGAACCTCACCGCCTTGATCCCCTACAGGTTGTAGGATGCGAGTTCGCCGACCGATACCTCGTGGCCAGCCCCGCCGTTCTTCCGTCGGTGTGTCACCGCCGCCCCTCAATGACAAAGGCGCGATAGCGGGAACCGGCAAAACGGTGCGCAGCGATGGTTTGGTAGGCGGGGCTATGATACCAATCACGGGCGGCCTGCATCGTCGGGAACCGCAAAATTACGGCCCCTTCGACGGGCGGCCCCTCCAAATGCTCCATCGCGCCATAAGCGGCGAGAAAGGTTACGTCGTGGCCATCGAACGATGGGCCGACGCCTGCAGAATAGGTTGCGAGTTCTTCCGGATCGGTGGTTTCTTCGCGGGTGAAGACGACGAACGCTTCCATCTTAAAGTCTTTCATAAGGTCGCATCTGCAGGCCACCGCCGCTGGCGATGGCCTTAAAGTCGTCAGGCTGGCAGCTCGAACCCGATTTTCGTGAGTGCCTCGACGCACGCATCCTGATCCTGCTGATAGTTGCCTCCGGAGATGCCGATCCCGCCGATCAACTTCCCGTCTTCCAGGATCGGATAGCCTCCGCCGACAGCGACCATCCGGGGGCGATAGGCCAGCGGCGCCACTTTTGGATCGTTCGAAACATAGTCGTTCCAGACATGGGTGGGGTACCCAAACGAGGCGGAACTCCAAGCCTTGTCGATGGCAACATCGACGGTGAGAAACGGCGCGTCATCAGTGCGCTCGAACGCGCGCAGGTTACCGGTGGCGTCGACGACGGCGACCGCAGCCGGGATGCCGATTGTACGTGCCGCGGCGATCGCCGCGTCGATGAGGGCGACGGCGGTTTCGCGGTTGATCGAGGCGGTGGCAATGGATTTCGTCATGAAATTTCCTTCGCCGTGGCGTAATCCGTCCGGCGTTCTTGAGGTTAGAAAAGACGTTCGGCGGTGGCAGTCATCAGAAGCCTTCGAGGACAATCTTGCCTCTTGCCGCGCCACTTTCGATCAGTGCGTGCACCGTCTTCAGATTGGCGGCATTAATTGGCGACAATTTTTCGGTTAGCGTCGTGCGAATTTTGCCGTCGTCCACCAGCACCGCCAGCGAATTGAGGATCTTGCCCTGCTCATCCATGTCGGGCGTGCCGTAGAGCGACCGTGTGAACATCAGCTCGTGGTGGATCGACACTGCCTTGCGCTTGAACAGCATGACGTCGAGCGCCTTGGGATCGTCGATGAATCCGAACCGTCCTTGCGGGGCGATCAGTTCGGCGATGTCGGATGCATGCTGCTCGGTATGCGTGGTCGAGAACACGAAAGCGGGAGCGCCGATGTTGAGCTCGGCAATCTGTGGCGCGAGCGGCCGAGAGTGGTCGATGACATGATGAGCCCCAAGCCCTTTAACCCACTCCTGGGTTTCCGGCCGAGAGGCGGTGGAGATGACGATGAGATCCGTGCGCTGTCGAGCGATCTGGATGGCGATCGACCCGACCCCACCCGCACCACCGATGATGAGGATCGCCGCCGCCCCGGGAACGGGCTTCGTCACGTCCAGGCGATCGAACATGGCTTCCCAGGCCGTCAACGTCGTGAGTGGCAGCGCCGCCGCTTCCGCCCAGTCGAGCGACGCGGGTTTACGACCGACGATCCGGGCGTCGACGAGATGGAACTCCGCATTGGTGCCAGGCCTTATGAGCGATCCGGCATAATAGACCTCGTCGCCTACCGCGAACTGCGTCACGTCGGGGCCGACCTCTTGCACGATCCCGGCCGCATCCCATCCCAGCACTTTCCAATCGCCATCAGCGGGCGGCGTGCTGCTGCGGATTTTGTAGTCGACCGGGTTGACCGAGACAGCCTTCACCTCAACGGGGTTTGAAGGCCAATGGAACGAAAACGTACGTTAAGAATGTAATTTATTGATATTCATAAAAATAAAAAAAGGATCGCTGATTGATCCTTTTGTTTTGCTATTTGAATTTCGATAAACATTAACCACGAGAATGCAGTAGCTCGGCTATCTCATGAGCAATTTCATCGATTGTATGAGTTGCAGTACTACGAGCAACTTTGTCTGCTAATGATGGACTAAAATCGACAACTTCTTGTTTTGTAATATTATGCCATATGGGAAGCAATATTTGCTCACCAGAAATAGCACGAGTGACGATTCCATCAAGTTCATAATTTGTCCAACCTTTGCTTATAAACGCCGGAGACAAAACTACTAACCCAACACGACTGTTTGCTAAACCTTTGTCTATTTTTTGTCTCAGGCTGTCACCAATTCTTAACGTCATTTCGTCATACCATACATTAAGGCCGTGACTGATTAATGAGTTTGCCAGAGAGCGAACAAAATCATCTTTATCCTCTGAGGCATGCGAAATAAATACGTCATGTATCTCGTTGCTCTGTGCTGTTGACGGTGGTCTGTTATCTCTTACCAGACTAGGAACTTCGCTTAACGGCCTATCCTGAATTTCAGGAAGAACCCCTGGAAGAACGCGAACAGAAGCCCTGGTACTCCCCCTTAATCCCTGCATATCTACAGCAATATGCCAATGGCCTGATGAAGGGATCTGTAACCTTATGGGGGAGCGCTTTGCTAACCCACCAATGTAGGAATGTCGTCGGCCATTCTTATAACTACTGAAGTTAGAACTATCCATTAGTCTAACATTTGCACCACTGGTAAGGGTGATTTCAACAATCTCCCCTCTTTTTCTTTGACCAAGATCATTATGGATGAATTGCATGTAAGTCTGCTCTCTTCATTTGAATTGGAAGAATGTAGCCACTTCCTGATTATACTGTATCCAGTGGTTGAGAGTATCTCTTAGTGTGAAAAAATAAATTATAAGACTTTTACTCGGTATGGATGAAGATGTAAAATCCGTAAACCAGAGAATAAATGAGGAAAAAGCGTGACCAAGCACAAAGTTTTCATCAGTTACCACCATGCTAATGACCAATGGTACAAAAACGAACTTGAAAAAATGAATGATGTTTTTGATATTTTTGTGAATCGCTCGGTATCACTTGGTGACATTGATGAAGAAGAAGAACCTCAAAAGATCAGAGAAATAATAAGGGATGAATATTTACGTGATACATCCGTTCTTATTTTACTCGTTGGGACTGAGACTAAAAATAGAAAGCATGTTGATTGGGAATTATATTCATCCATGAGGGATAGTCCCAGAAACGGCAAATCAGGTATTTTTATTATAAATCTTCCTTCAACAGGGACAAACAACATTAGAGCCAGTCATGGTGAAAATGAAAAAAATGAATTTCATCCTAATATAACCGAGTGGATAACAATCAACGACAGAACAACATATAAAGAAATATATCCATATATGCCTGAAAGAGTTATCGATAACTTGATGAGTGAAAAGTCATATATATCAATAGTCAACTGGGATCAGATACACAATAACCCAGAAAACCTTAGAAAAATGATTGAGTTAACATATCAAGATAAAGATAAGTGCGAATACGTTTTTTCTACCCCAATGAGAATGCGTAATGGCTAGCAGAAACAGTAAAGGGGAGTATGATACTCCCCTTTACTTGTTACCAATCCCATTTGGTGGTGTTCACGTTAAATGTTTGTTGAACCCGTGATGTGAAAAAATCATTTACTACTTTAAAATCGTTACATATTTTACTGTAGTTATAGTATTGCTTTTGTATTTTATTTATAGGCGTCAGGTGAACTTTTAATGGTGTATTAGTTATAACATCAATAACTTCATCCTTATCTGATATATATTTATACCATCTTTTATAATTATTTTGATTTTTAGTTAAAAATTTATTTAACACCATTAACATATCATTGCTAATATTATATAACTCATTGTCTTTTTTTGGATTCAATAGTTTCATTTCATCTCTAATAAATTGATATGTCTGATAATATGATGAGATAACTTCATCGAATGCGTCCACATTTTTCTTCAACTTAAAGATAGCTCTTTTTGAATCCAGATGATTTTTTATACTTTTGCGATATAACGTACCACTTTCATTGAACAGAACATTAACGCCGCCTAAACTTAATTTCTCTACTTTAAATGAGTATTTTTTTAAAAGATATAACGCTACAATTAGCCATATAAAAATAGATATTAGTAGTATATATATAATACCAGTTACTAAAGGTTTGTTTTTATTAAATACGGTGTAAATTGAAGGTACATATGATGAAAGATCCACTGTACACATTACAGCAATTACCGCAATGAAAGCTATCGTCCAAATTATAACAAATGTTCTCACAATTCCACCTTGTCAGTTGTAAGATAATCAATCATTGATTGGTGAACGTTCTGAATTGATAATTTTATATACGGTTGAACGCGCAATACCCATATGCTTAGCTATTTCAGTTGCTCCAGTTCCTTTATCATGCATAAATTTTATTTTATTCCTGTCTATTTTCCGTTTTCTGCCAAATTTAATTCCTTTAGACTTGGCCTCAATTCTTCCTTCATTTGTTCGTTCAAAGATGCGAGTACGTTCTGCTTGTGCCACTGCTGATAGAATTGTGACGATCATCTTCCCCATTTCTCCATCGGTACTGATCCCATCATCAATGAATCGGACTGCCACACCCAAGGTATCGAATTCTTTTATTAGTTGAATCATATCGGCAGTGTCACGACCAAGACGGTCTAGCTTCTTCACCAGAATGACATCTCCATCTTCCACCTTCATGCGCAACAGCTCAAGTCCTTCCCTGGCAGCTGAACTTCCCGATGCCTTGTCCGTAAAAATACGGTTGGCTTTTACCCCCGCGTTCTTAAGTGCTCTAATTTGAATATCTAGGGACTGCTGACTGGTTGAGACCCGTGCGTAACCAAAAAGTCGCATAAAAATGTACCTTAAATCGAATATCAGACACCTTGTGTCTATTATGGCAAAAATACGATTTAATAGACAGTCCATGCCTGCCGTTTTATGCTGTCTTATAAATTATAACATTTCGGACGGTTGCAAAAATGTTACTAAATGCCCGTCAGGCAGGGAGGCCGATATGCCCGTTGACTTTCTGACCACTGAGCAGACTGAAAGCTATGGCAGATTCACCGGTGAACCGGATGAGCTTCAGCTGGCACGATATTTTCATCTTGATGAAGCAGACAAGGAATTTATCGGAAAAAGCAGAGGTGATCACAACCGTCTGGGCATTGCCCTGCAAATTGGGCACTGTTGCAAATAGTCGGTGGTGATAAACTTATCATCCCCTTTTGCTGATGGAGCTGCACATGAACCCATTCAAAGGCCGGCACTGTTGCAAATAGTCGGTGGTGATAAACTTATCATCCCCTTTTGCTGATGGAGCTGCACATGAACCCATTCAAAGGCCGGCATTTTCAGCGTGACATCATTCTGTGGGCCGTACGCTGGTACTGCAAATACGGCATCAGTTACCGTGAGCTGCAGGAGATGCTGGCTGAACGCGGAGTGAATGTCGATCACTCCACGATTTACCGCTGGGTTCAGCGTTATGCGCCTGAAATGGAAAAACGGCTGCGCTGGTACTGGCGTAACCCTTCCGATCTTTGCCCGTGGCACATGGATGAAACCTACGTGAAGGTCAATGGCCGCTGGGCGTATCTGTACCGGGCCGTCGACAGCCGGGGCCGCACTGTCGATTTTTATCTCTCCTCCCGTCGTAACAGCAAAGCTGCATACCGGTTTCTGGGTAAAATCCTCAACAACGTGAAGAAGTGGCAGATCCCGCGATTCATCAACACGGATAAAGCGCCCGCCTATGGTCGCGCGCTTGCTCTGCTCAAACGCGAAGGCCGGTGCCCGTCTGACGTTGAACACCGACAGATTAAGTACCGGAACAACGTGATTGAATGCGATCATGGCAAACTGAAACGGATAATCGGCGCCACGCTGGGATTTAAATCCATGAAGACGGCTTACGCCACCATCAAAGGTATTGAGGTGATGCGTGCACTACGCAAAGGCCAGGCCTCAGCATTTTATTATGGTGATCCCCTGGGCGAAATGCGCCTGGTAAGCAGAGTTTTTGAAATGTAAGGCCTTTGAATAAGACAAAAGGCTGCCTCATCGCTAACTTTGCAACAGTGCCCACAGCAGTTACCGATCATAAATGACTACATGGCCAGTCTGCAGGCACTGGTGGAATACGAAAAAACAAGCATAGATAAAGCGGGTGAAGTTATCGCTGATAATGGTACGACAGCCATACTGACACTGATCATCACTGGGTGTATGGCGCTTCTTCTGGGAGGTGTGCTGGCATGGCTGATCACCAGAAGCATTACCAGTCCGTTGATTTCAGCCGTCCGGATTGCCCGGGAAGTGGCGGAAGGTAACCTGTGTGTGGAGATTAAAGTGGACTCACAGGACCAGCTGGGGCAACTGATGCAGGCACTGCGTGATATGTGCGGGAGTCTGAGTAACACCGTCTGGGAAGTACGTCAGGGAGCGGACAATATTGCGCTGACTGCAGCAGAAATCAGCAGTGGTAATACAGACCTGTCAGCCCGCACCGAAGAGCAGGCTGCCGGTGTGGAACAGACGGCGGCCACTCTGGAACAACTGACGGCCACCATAAACAATACTGCCGGCAATACAGCACAGGTTTACCAGTTTGTGACAGAAACAACGGCCATTGTGAAACAGAATGGAGTGGTCATGAGTGAGGTGTCTTCCCGGATACAGGAGATTTACGACACCTCGTCTGAAATGACAGCCATCATCCAGGTCATCGACGGGATTGCCTTCCAGACCAACATTCTCGCGCTTAATGCTGCCGTGGAAGCCGCACGCGCCGGCGAGTCCGGCCGTGGATTTGCGGTTGTGGCCGGAGAGGTTCGTAATCTGGCTCAGCGCAGTGCTTCTGCCGCGCGGGAAATAAAAGAGCTCATTGATGACTCCGTTTCCCGCATTGCATCCGGCCGTACCCTGGTTGAAAAAGCAGACAGGGGAATGGAGGATATCATCAGTAACGTCCAGAGCATGGAAGGGCTGATTGACGAAATAGCCAAGGCCAGTCGTGAGCAGGGAGATGGTATTGCCCAGATTAACAGCGCCATGGGCCAGATAGACAGCACCACCCAACAAAATGCAGCTCTGGTGGAACAGTCTGCAGCCACTGCCGCTTCGTTGCAGAATCAGTCACGGATTCTGCAGGAGAAGGTGAGCGTATTTCGTCTCCGTGATAATAAAAAACGCGATGCTGAACGAAAAAATACCATAGTACCGACAATCAGCAACACCAGCCCGCAGAGTAAGGTTAAAGCGGTAAAGTCCGTTCGTGAAACGGAACAACACGCCAGCGAGAACTGGGAAACCTTCTGACCCCCGACAACAGCGGGATCCTGTCGTTCCCGTTTTGTCAGCCATAATCTCCCGGCATGGTGTTCGCACTGTGCCGGTTATTTACAGGCGACAGTAATAATGAGTGAAATAAATCCCCGTCAGGCTAAATATGCAGACATACATGCGAAACTGACCGACCGGATGCAGTCTGTCAGGGTCATCCTTGAACAGATGGAAGGACACGAGTACGCCGCAATCAGCACCTACATGAATAACATGGAAGCGATTGCCTGCTTTTACGAGGAGGCAGGGGAAAGTCTCAGTGAGCCAGACTTCCTGAACTACCTGAAACAAAACGACCTTAACCTGTTTATTGAAATTCTCTCTGTGGGACGCGCCATTTCACTGATGAATAACCTGCTGGTGAATATAAGGCGGCTTGTAGTGGCACAGTAAATTTGGCCACCTGATTAAAGGTGATATTCTCACCTCAACACAAAACAGGTGACTTAATGAACAAGAAAACCAAACGTAGTTTCACCCCTGAGTTCAGGCTGGAATGTGCACAGCTGATTGTTGATAAGGGCTACTCATATCGACAGGCCAGTGAAGCGATGAATGTGGGTTCTACTACGCTTGAGAGCTGGGTACGCCAGCTCAGGAGAGAGCGCCAGGGGATTACGCCCTCTGCCACACCCATTACTCCAGACCAGCAACGTATCCGCGAGCTGGAAAAGCAGGTTCGCCGTCTGGAGGAGCAAAATACGATATTAAAAAAGGCTACTGTAGATTCAATTGGTCAACGCAACAGTTATGTGAAAACATGGGGTTGCGGAGGTTTTTTGAATGAGACGAACATTTACAGCAGAGGAAAAAGCCTCTGTTTTTGAACTATGGAAGAACGGAACAGGCTTCAGTGAAATAGCGAATATCCTGGGTTCAAAACCCGGAACGATCTTCACTATGTTAAGGGATACTGGCGGCATAAAACCCCATGAGCGTAAGCGGGCTGTAGCTCACCTGACACTGTCTGAGCGCGAGGAGATACGAGCTGGTTTGTCAGCCAAAATGAGCATTCGTGCGATAGCTACTGCGCTGAATCGCAGTCCTTCGACGATCTCACGTGAAGTTCAGCGTAATCGGGGCAGACGCTATTACAAAGCTGTTGATGCTAATAACGGCACTGTTGCAAAGTTAGCGATGAGGCAGCCTTTTGTCTTATTCAAAGGCCTTACATTTCAAAAACTCTGCTTACCAGGCGCATTTCGCCCAGGGGATCACCATAATAAAATGCTGAGGCCTGGCCTTTGCGTAGTGCACGCATCACCTCAATACCTTTGATGGTGGCGTAAGCCGTCTTCATGGATTTAAATCCCAGCGTGGCGCCGATTATCCGTTTCAGTTTGCCATGATCGCATTCAATCACGTTGTTCCGGTACTTAATCTGTCGGTGTTCAACGTCAGACGGGCACCGGCCTTCGCGTTTGAGCAGAGCAAGCGCGCGACCATAGGCGGGCGCTTTATCCGTGTTGATGAATCGCGGGATCTGCCACTTCTTCACGTTGTTGAGGATTTTACCCAGAAACCGGTATGCAGCTTTGCTGTTACGACGGGAGGAGAGATAAAAATCGGCACTGTTGCAAAGTTAGCGATGAGGCAGCCTTTTGTCTTATTCAAAGGCCTTACATTTCAAAAACTCTGCTTACCAGGCGCATTTCGCCCAGGGGATCACCATAATAAAATGCTGAGGCCTGGCCTTTGCGTAGTGCACGCATCACCTCAATACCTTTGATGGTGGCGTAAGCCGTCTTCATGGATTTAAATCCCAGCGTGGCGCCGATTATCCGTTTCAGTTTGCCATGATCGCATTCAATCACGTTGTTCCGGTACTTAATCTGTCGGTGTTCAACGTCAGACGGGCACCGGCCTTCGCGTTTGAGCAGAGCAAGCGCGCGACCATAGGCGGGCGCTTTATCCGTGTTGATGAATCGCGGGATCTGCCACTTCTTCACGTTGTTGAGGATTTTACCCAGAAACCGGTATGCAGCTTTGCTGTTACGACGGGAGGAGAGATAAAAATCGACAGTGCGGCCCCGGCTGTCGACGGCCCGGTACAGATACGCCCAGCGGCCATTGACCTTCACGTAGGTTTCATCCATGTGCCACGGGCAAAGATCGGAAGGGTTACGCCAGTACCAGCGCAGCCGTTTTTCCATTTCAGGCGCATAACGCTGAACCCAGCGGTAAATCGTGGAGTGATCGACATTCACTCCGCGTTCAGCCAGCATCTCCTGCAGCTCACGGTAACTGATGCCGTATTTGCAGTACCAGCGTACGGCCCACAGAATGATGTCACGCTGAAAATGCCGGCCTTTGAATGGGTTCATGTGCAGCTCCATCAGCAAAAGGGGATGATAAGTTTATCACCACCGACTATTTGCAACAGTGCCGGCCTTTGAATGGGTTCATGTGCAGCTCCATCAGCAAAAGGGGATGATAAGTTTATCACCACCGACTATTTGCAACAGTGCCCATCAGCCGGAACTCCAAGCTGAGCACCGACGAAGGAAAGGACTTCACGCGGGATCATCTCACCAGGAGCCAGTGCACGGCCCGGATATCGTAAGGCACAAAGTTGCAGGGCAAAGCCAATCCTGTTTTCCGGTCTGCGGCG
Source organism: Klebsiella sp. RHBSTW-00484 (assembly GCF_013705725.1). Classification (NCBI taxonomy): domain Bacteria; kingdom Pseudomonadati; phylum Pseudomonadota; class Gammaproteobacteria; order Enterobacterales; family Enterobacteriaceae; genus Klebsiella; species Klebsiella sp. RHBSTW-00484. The sequence continues at coordinate 115,238 of NZ_CP055482.1, forward strand.
CTGCCTAATGTTTTCCAGGTCATCATCGCCCAGCGTGTAGAACTTCAGTAGCGACAGTTCGTCCGTGGGCAGATCGAACAGCGCTGCTCGCTGCCGTTCGGTGAAAATATGGCGTCGTGACATACAAATTCGTCCCTTTTGAAGTATAGTCTGTTTTGGACAACAGCCAGCCCATATAAATCAGGGCGTTCCGATACAAAAATCCAGGAGGGTTCAATTGGGACATCGTGCCGCCATTTACTGCCGGGTTTCAACAGCGGATCAGTCTTGTGAACGCCAGGAATTTGATCTGCGAGCCTTCGCCGGCCGTGCCGGCTACGACGTGGTGGGAATATTTAAGGAAACAGGTTCAGGAACTAAACTCGACCGGGCCGAGCGAAAGAAAGTCCTGGCGCTTGCCCAGTCCAGACAAATTGATGCAATCCTGGTCACTGAGCTTTCCCGGTGGGGGCGCTCGACGCTCGATCTGCTCAATACGCTACGTGAACTGGAGAACTGGAAGGTTTCCGTGATAGCCATGAATGGAATGGCGTTCGATCTTTCGTCGCCGTATGGACGAATGCTGGCGACGTTTCTTTCCGGCATTGCGGAGTTTGAGCGGGATCTCATCAGCGAGCGGGTCAAGTCAGGCCTTGCTGTTGCGAAGGCACGTGGTAAGAGGCTTGGTCGTCAGGCCGGAGTGCGACCAAAATCAGACCGACTTTTGCCTAAGGTGGTTGCGATGAGGGCCGAGGGACGCAGCTATCGCTGGATCGCACGCGAGCTCGGTATCAGCAAGAATACCGTCGCTGACATCGTGCAACGACACAGAGCTAACGCTTAGGGTGTCATTTCGCCCTCAGCCGGAACCGACCCCTATATCAGCGCGGCCCGGATCCACTTACCCAACGCAGTAGAAAAAATCGCCTTCGATCACTTCCATGTAGCCAAAATGCTCTGTGCCGTGGTGGATAAAACACGGCAGTCAGAGATGAAAACGATCCCGTTGCAGGCCCGAAAACGTGCACATCGCTCCCGCTATCTGTGGCTGTACGGCCGTCATAAGCGTCATGGTCGAATAGCAGAAAGACTGGAGGCAGCGCAGATGGTCCTGCCTGATACCAGCCGTTGCTGGGCAATGAAAGAGCTGGCGCGGGAACTCTGGAACCGTCGGTATGACGAGCACAGCAGACGCCTGTGGCAGGAATGGATAGCGATGGCAAAAGATGTTGGCGTCCCGCTGCTGAGTAGTGCCGCCAGAACGTTACGTAAACGGCTGTACGGTATCCTGAATGCGATGAAGCATCGGGTATCAAACGGCAATGCAGAATCGCTGAACAGCAAGATCAGACTGCTGCGGATCAAGTCGAGGGGATACCGGAACAAGGAGCGGTTCAAAGTAGCTGTGATGTTCCATTACGGCAGGTTAAACATGGACTTCTGAGTCTCCCACCATGATCGGGGAAGACCCGAAAAAATAGCCTAAATAGGCTGATTCGATGTGTTTGCGGGAAAAAAATCGGCCCAGATCCGCGAAATTTTAATCAGCGAGTCAGCTTGGGAAGAAATGACCTGCTTATTCGCACCTTCCCTAAGGTACCAGCACTGGCTCAATGGCTACATACGGCACTTGGTTTACGATTACGATATAAAAGCTCAAGGATGATGAATTCTTTTCTTTATGATTTCGACGTTATTTGTCTCCTGCAACACCACGGGGTTGCTATAACCAGCGACGAACCCGTTGGGTATAGCGTTCCCATTCCAACCCGAAACGTTTTCGAAGCTGTACCTCTTCAACATGGATATGTAATCTGGCTACTACAAACATAAACAACGGTACAGCAAGTATCCCCACCAGGCTGCCAAAGCAGAGAGCAACGGATAACTGGAGCCCGCTCATTCCAAGGTAAATAGGGTTTCGACTCCATGCGTAACAACCGACAGTTACCAGCTTGGTGGTTCTATCCGGATGAAGCGGATTAAGCGTCGTGCCGTTCGTGCTCATCTGCCAAGCGGTGTGCAGTATCATGGTAATACAAACACCGGTCAGCAACACGCTTAGCACTATATTCACGATGTCGAAGGTAAAACGCGGGATTGCAGTCAACACATCAGTGACGAAAAACAGCAATAAGATGAGTGGGGGCGGAAACCATACTCTCAATCGAGTCACGAAGTTACGCATTACACAGACCTATCTCTGAACTAAGCAGCCTGATGGCTGCAAAATGAAAATCCAGTCCTTGCCATTCCTATAGTGACCATGAATCTGACATTATATGCCTGATCTGAAAAGTTATTTTTTTCATAACTGTCCTTATAACGGTGCGGGGTCAGTCCACACCTCTGTTCAGGTGAACAAATTCAGCAGACCACTTCACTGTTAAACCTGTGGCGATTCAGGGTGCCATGTGTATGGCACCTCATCTCTTATTTACTTATTGACTCCGTTACCGCCTGCCAGGTTATAAAGCCACCACTCAGATTATATGTCCTGAAGCCGTGAGCCTGCAGAATACGGTATGCCACATGCCCGCGCAGGCCACTCTGACATCCTATAAAAATTTCTTTATCTTTAGGCAATTTTCCAAGGTTTTCCCGCAGGGAATCAAGAGGGATGGATAGCGCGTCAGGATATTCACCAAATTGTTTCAGTTCGGCAGGAGAGCGAATATCAAGTAAACAATAACTGCCCGGTTCCCGTTGTAACACATCGCTGACATGACATATGACCGTATCTCCTTTCATTACATTTGTCGCCACCATACCAGCCTGGTTAACGACGTCCCTTGCACTGTTAAAAGGTGGAGCATAAGTCAGCTCAAGATGTTCGAGATCGTTGACGGTAAGCCCCGCGCGCTGTGCGACAGACAGGACATCGATGCGTTTATCAACCCCTTTTTTCCCTGATGCCTGAGCCCCGAGAATTTTACCGGTATCGGGGCTGAACAGCAGTTTCAGACTGATCATCGTTGCCCCCGGGTAGTAACCGGCATGATCAGCGGCATGGACGTAAACCTTCTCGTATCGGGTGCCATGAACTTTCAGCTGCTTTTCATTCGCACCGACGCTGCCAATACTCAGCGAAAATACCTTACAAATGGATGTCCCCTGACTGCCATGGTAAAGGCTGTGACGATCTAGCATGTTATCAGCAGCAATGCGTCCCTGGCGGTTGGCGGGCCCTGCCAGAGGAAAATTAGCGGGTTCCTGAAAGACAAAGTCTGGGGTTTCAACGGCATCCCCCACGGCGTAGATGTCAGGGATACTGGTCTGCATACAGGCATTGACGCTTATGCCTCCCCGTTTACCCACTGCGAGCCCGGCTCCTGTGGCAAGGCTGTTCTCAGGTTTTACCCCGATGGCGAGAATAACCATGTCGGTCTGCAGAAACCCACCCTCAGACAGTGCAACGCGGAATCCCGTCTCTGTCCGCAGTACCTCGGTGAGCGCCGTTCTGAGACGCAGATCCACGCCATGACTCCGGATTTCCTGATGCAGGGCAGATGCCATTTCAGGATCAACCGGAGCCATAACCTGTTCCCCCATCTCCAGCAGGGTCACACTGATCCCCCGTTCGCTCAGAGCCTCCATCACTTCAAGTCCGATAAATCCCCCCCCGACAAGCGTGGTGTGAGCTACGTGATGTTGCTCAATCCACCCCAGGATAGCATCCATGTCAGTAAGATTTCGCAGCGTAAAGACACCCTCTTCCTGTAGCCCGGGCAAAGGAGGGACAACCGGAGCGGCGCCGGTACTGAGGAGCAGACGATCCCATTCTTCGCTATAGACCTCCCCTGAGGTCAGATTTTTAACCGTCACCGTTTTATTAACCGGATCCACTGACGTCACTTCATGACAGATACGGACGTCTATGTTAAAGCGGGATTTAAAATCCTCCGGGGTTTTCAGAATCAGTGACTGCCTTAAAGGAATTTTTCCGCCTATATGATAAGGTAATCCACAGTTGGCGAAAGAGACATCGCTTCCCCGTTCAAACACAACAATACTGACATTCTCTGATAACCGACGAGCTCTGGCTGCAGCGGATGCCCCGCCGGCAACACCACCAACAATCACTATTTTCATTACATCCTCTCTGTTCACCCGGGGCAAAAATGCCTGCCAGATATAATCGTTTCCCCGGGCCGGCAGGACGCTGCAGACCTGACGAACACGATGGCAAAATTACGATACCGTTAGTATACTAAATTATATTATATAAAAACACATAGTATGAGAAATCAGCAATGCTCATGAATGAAGACACAAAACGTCAGACAGATATGAAGAATGCGGCCCTGAGGGCAGCAGATGTCTTACGGGGACTGGCCAACAGCGACCGGTTGCTGTTGATGTGTCAGTTAAGCCTGGGGGAAGCGAATGTGGCCGGGCTGGAAGCGGCGGTCGGTATCACTCAGCCGACCCTGTCCCAGCAGCTGGGTGTAATGCGCCGCCTGAAGCTGGTCGAGACCCGACGGGCAGGTAAAATGGTATATTACCGTATTGAGGATAACCGTATCATGACGTTGTTAAATACCTTATATGATCTCTACTGCCCGCAGGCAGGCACCGGTAAAGGAAGCCATAACAACGAATAATATGATCCTGCTTTCCCCGTAAACCGTTTTATCCATGCATCATTAACCCTGTTCAGGCTGTGAAATGCCAGACCGGAACCTGCGATACCTTAACGGGAAAACAACAGTGGTCCGGATATACCAGCCGATGATGCCCGTCACGGACTGTATTTCTCGTTCACGCATTCACTGATTAACCCACTGATTCAATGGTGTTTAATACTGTGACGGTCAGAAAAAACAGCCACAGGAACACGGATGATTCTGCACTGTCAGTAATAGCCTGTGGCTGACAAACCGTTTTTTCTGCTGCCACGGGGTGACATTATTCAAGCAGGCTACGCAACATCCAGGCAGTTTTCTCATGTAACTGGATACGTTGTGTAAGCAGATCTGCTGTGGCTTCATCATTCGCATTATTAACGAGCGGGAACAGGGAGCGTGCAGTTTTAACCACGGTCTCCTGGCCCTGGACAAGATTTTCAATCATGTTTTTTGCTGCCGGAATATCCTTATCTTCATTAACCGCTGTTAAACGTGAAAATTCATGATATGTGCCGGGCGCGAAGCATCCGAGCGAGCGTATACGTTCAGCGATATCATCAACGGCAGTGGCCAGCTCATTGTATTGATTTTCAAACATTAAATGTAAGCTGTTAAACATGGGGCCAGTTACATTCCAGTGATAGTAATGTGTTTTTATATACAGGGTATAGGTGTCAGCAAGAAGCCGGGACAGGCCGTCTGCAATCTCCACCCGGGATGATTCAGCAATACCAATATCAATGATTTGTTTACTCATAACTACCTCTTACACGGTTTCAGTGGAATATACGATATGCGATTATTCTTTCCGGTCTGAGCAAAACACGCCTCAAATTTTTATAATAACCAGGTACACCTGTCGTCTGTCACACTAGCGATGCGCCAGAGCAATATCCTGCGACGGAACAATGAATTTCGCCGTGGCACGTGCCACTGTCTGCTGTCCTTTTGTCAGCCATGCTTCAAGCAGGTAAATCCCCCTGCGTTGCCCAAGCAGTCTGGCACATACCATCAGTTTGTCTCCGGTACAAACGGGTGAAATGAATCTTACCGTCAGTTCAGCCGTCAGGGCTTGCACACCCTGCATGAACAAACAATGAGTCATTGCTGCATCCAGCAGGGTACTCGTCATTCCGCCATGTAAAAGACCCGTATACCCCTGATGCCTGTGATTGGCCGTGTAGTCCGCACATACAGAGCCATCCGGGTGCTCTGAAAACATTAAGTTCACCGTATCAGGGTTGTTGTCGCGGGAACTACAGACCATACAACAGGTATGGGCCTTTCTGGCATCAAGATAACAATTCATCTGTTTCTGCTCAGCGTCCGGTTGTACTGACGGGAGGCATCCGGAATTCAGTCAGCTGAGGGGCTCCCCCGGCATCATTACTGCCTCCTCCACACATTCCGGCTCCTGGTTTATACACAATACGGGTCTGATAAAAATCACCGCCCGTGATGAAATAAACTCATGAATGGCAACAGCGCCCGTTTCCGTGATGATGCTGACGCCCACCCTGGCACGCATTTTCTGCTGTGTTCCCGTCAGAGTGACAGCATTTTTTCCCTTTCGCCTCATGATGAAAGGACTGGCGTCCCTGCTCCGGCTTATTCAGTTCAGTCAGAACACGGGTATCCGGATCACACAGTTCAGTGAACAAACGACGACCACAGTCAGTCTGGTACACCGCGATCTGATGCCCCAGTAATTTACCCAGCATCCGTTCCCCGATGTTACGGACCACAACGCGGCTGACTTGCTGTTGAACCAGCAGGTCAACCAGCTTCCGTTTACCTGAACAATCTGCGCCCAGCGCGGGATTTTCTGTCCGGCTGAGCTCCACACCGCGCTCATCCACCAGGACAAGGTGACTCGCTTTGGTAAAATGATTTGCTACCCGGTCGTCATTCACTGGAATGGCTGTGATCATCTTGTGTAACTCCTTCCCTTTCAGAGTGCATTATTAAGGCCTTGCCCTGAGTGAGACAGTCCACAACCTTAAAACGGGCTGCTTTCAGGACATTGGCCAGTGTCTGCCTTGAAACCCCCATTGCAACAGCCGCTTCCTGCTGTTGCATGCCCAGTAAATCGACCAGCCGTAACGCTTCAAACTCATCTTCTTTTAAATGAACATGTTCAAGCTGGCTCATCGGTCGCGCATTGGGCTTAAAACAGGTATCCGCAGGGCGGCCACAGATGTTACGGGGAATTCTGGGTCTTGGCATGAAGGCTCCTTATTGGCATATGCTGTATATACACTCATAAACTGGCATATGCAATATACTCTGCTCACCGGTGGAGAATTTTTTGCTTTACCCTGGAGTCTGTAAGTGGGCAGCAGGTCATGAGAGATGAAGAGAAAGAAAACAGATACTGTATGAGACTCAATTTAAAGTGCTGCCATAAGGGGGTCGTCTCAGAAAACGGAATCTATGGTCACTCCCGTTTTTGCAACACCGATTTTGACGACAAGTTGGCTTGCTTGAATCTATCCGGCGTCTGAATGGGATTTTATTCCCGCGCCTTGATGAGTTCCGCGCCTGATGAACCTCCAGAAAATATACGGCTTCAATGAGCCTTTCCGTTTTACAGGTTCCTCAACAGGCCGGTGGGCCGTTAGTATCATCAATATCAGTATTCGCAAAACCAGATCAGTAATTCTTTAAACCGGTGTATTTCTGCCGTTATGCTACATAAGTTTGCTGTCGTGCCGTTAGGGCCCAGGCTATTCTGGCCAGCTTGTTTGCCAGAGCACAAGTGACGACAAAGTTGCTTTTCCGGCACAGTAAATCCCTGACCCAATCGGCCAATTTGCCAGACTGGTGTTCCAGTTTTTGTATGAATACCCTGGCACATTGAACCAACAAAGTTCGGATCTTTTTATTACCTCGCTTACTAATTCCCAGCAATGTCGTCCTACCTCCCGTGCTGTACTGCCGAGGTACAAGCCCTGTTGCCGCCGCAAAGTCACGGCTGCTGGCGTACTGCTTCCCGTCGCCAATCTCAGTTGAAATAGTACTCGCTGTCAGTGTTCCGACGCAGGGAATGCTCAGCAAGCGCTGTCCAACCTCATCTTCGTCCAACTTTCGTTTCAACTGGGATTCCAAATCTTTAATCTGCTCAACAAGATAGTGATAATGCTGTTGTAATTTCAGCAATAACTGGCTGAGGTAAAGAGGCAAACTATTATCCTCAAGAATGGTACTCAGTCGGCTAATAACGGCAGCTCCTCGGGGAACGCTAATGCCAAATTCCAGCAGAAAAGCATGCATTTGATTGGTTGTTTTTACCTTATCCTGAACCAGGGATTCACGGACACGATGCAGAGCCCGCATTGCCTGCTGAGATTCCGTTCTGGGCTGCACAAAACGCATAGACGGACGCGATGCAGCTTCACAAATAGCTTCGGCGTCGACAAAGTCGTTTTTATTGCTTTTAACGAACGGGCGGACAAATTGTGGTGATATCAGCTTTGGGGAATGCCCCAACTCTTCCAACTTGCGTGCCATAAAGTGAGAACCGCCACAGGCTTCCATTGCGATGGTTGTAGCGGGGCATGTCGCCAAAAATTCGATCAACTTTGGCCGGGTAAATTTTTTACGGTAAACAGCCTTCCCGCGACGATCCTGGCAATGAATATGGAAAGAGTTTTTACCCAGATCGATACCAATGAGCGCAATGTTTTCCATGATAGTTCTCCGAATGAAAGCCTGTCCTCAGCATAGTACCGGGAAGGAGGGAGTGACCATCTCATTAAATAAAGCACGTTAAGCCCATTGCAGACTCTAGATATTGACGAGTACGTCGGGTTTTCTCTTGTTTGAGTTGCCTCTTGTGGTAAGATAGTAATCAATTACTATCTTACAAGGAGTGCTCGTGGACACCCATCCAAAGCATCTGCCGGCCGATGAACGTCGTGCCGTAACTGTCGAGTCCGTCGTGGCGCTTGCCGGTTCACAAAACCCAAGCGAGATAACCACTGCGGCTATCGCTAAACACATGAACTTGACCCAGGGTGCGCTGTTTCGGCACTTCCCGAACAAGGAAGCCATTTGGCAGGCGGTCATGGAGTGGGTAGCAGAGCGCCTATTAGCCAGAATCGATCGATCCGCACAAGGAATCGAGTCGCCCTTGGCAGCCATGGAGGCGATGTTCATGAGTCATATCGAATTCGTAGCTGAGCACCCAGGCGTGCCAAGAATGATGTTTGGTGAGCTTCAGCGTGCCGAATCGACACCGGCCAAGCGCATGGTGCAAACCTTGATTCAGCGCTACGGCGAACGTTTGCATCGTCTCATCGAGAAAGGCAAGGCCAGCGGCGAGTTGTCTCCCTCGCTTGACAACGAGGCGGCGGCAACGCTGTTCATTGGCACGATCCAGGGCTTGGTCATGCAATCGCTGTTGGCGGGTGATGTGGGACGTATGCACCGCGATGCGCCGCGCGTCTTTGCAATTTATCGGCGTGGCATAAGGAGTGCGCAATGAAAAAGTTACCCTTGCAAGGCCGCACCCTGGCACTGCTTGCCGTCATCATTCCTTTGCTGGTGCTTTTTATTTATGTCGGTCTGCGATCAGGGCCGCTCGCCCCGGTCGCTGTGACGGTGGCAAGCGTGGAATCACAGGCTATCACACCGGCGCTGTTCGGCATCGGCACGGTGGAGGCGCGCTACACCTACAAGATCGGACCGACGTTTGCCGGGCGCGTCAAACGCCTGGAGGTGCATGTAGGCGACCAGGTCAAGGCCGGACAGGTGCTCGGCGAGATGGAGCCGGTCGACCTTGATGATCGGGTGCGCTCACAGGAGTCTGTATTCAAGCGGGCGGAAGCGGCTTTGCGCGAGGCAGAAGCCCGGCAAGCCTACGCGCAAACCCAGGCGCGCCGCTATGAGCAATTGTTTGCGGTGCGCTCGACCAGCGAGGAAATCGTCACCACCAAGCGGCAGGAACTGCAGATCGCCGATGCCGCCCTATCCGCCGCTCGGGAAGATATTGCCCGGGCACGCTCCGACCGCGAAGCACTCGTCGCGCAGCGGAGCAATCTGCGCCTGATCGCGCCGGTCGACGGTGTAGTCGCCGTGCGCGATGCCGATCCCGGCACGACCATCGTCGCGGGCCAGGCCGTGGTGGAAGTGATCGACCCCAAGAGTTTGTGGATCAATGTGCGCTTCGACCAGATCAGCGCATCGGGGCTGGCTGGGGGGCTGCCGGCTCATATCGTCCTGCGTTCGCGTGGTGGCCAGACCTTGAAAGGTCGCGTGCTGCGGGTGGAACCCAAGGCCGACGCGGTAACCGAGGAAACGCTTGCCAAGGTGACATTCGATAACAAACCAGAACCTTTGCCACCAGTGGGTGAACTGGCCGAAGTCACGGTTGACTTGCCGGCGCTCCCGGCCGCTCCACTGATCCCCAACGCTGCCGTCCAGCGTGAAGGCGATAAAGTTGGTGTCTGGCAAATCGTGGATGGTGATCTGCATTTCTCCCCGGTCAAGCTCGGCACTTCCGACCTCAATGGTTACGTGCAGGTGCGCGAAGGGCTCAAGAATGGGGACCAGGTTGTGACCTATAGCGAAAAGGCACTGACGGCGCGCAGCCGCATCCATGTGGTCGAGCATATCCCGGGAGTTTCACGATGATCAGCCTGGCCGGCCGCGACATTCTCCATGCCTGGGGGAAATTCGTCTTCACCGGCATCGGTCTGGGTCTGCTGATCGGCGTCACCCTAGTCATGGCTGGGGTGTACCGAGGCATGGTGGACGACGGCAAGGCGTTGCTCGACAACAGTGGCGCTGACCTTTGGGTGGTGCAAAAGGATACTCTGGGTCCTTATGCGGAGTCGTCCAGCCTCAACGATGACGTGTATCGCGCCATTCTCGCCATGCCGGGAGTCTCACAGGCAGCGAACGCGACCTACCTGACCATGCAGGTACGCAAGGGCGAGAGTGATGTACGCACCATGGTGGTCGGCATCGCGCCCGGTGCGTTGGGGGCTACACCCGGATGGCCTCCTTATCTCGTCGCTGGACGCCAGATCACGCGCGGTCACTACGAGGCTGTGGCCGACATCGCCACCGGCTTCAAACTGGGAGATCGTCTTACCATTCGCCGCAATCATTACACCGTCGTGGGGCTGACACGGCGTATGGTGTCGTCCAGCGGCGACCCGATGGTATTCATTCCGCTCAAAGATGCCCAGGAGGCCCAGTTCCTCAAGGACAACGATGCCATCTGGCAAAGCCGGCGTCGCACCGAAGCCAACCCGGTCTTCAATCGACCCGGTGATCCAGGTTTGCTGGATGCCGTGATTGCTTCACAGAGCAGCAACGCGTTCGTCAATGCCGTGCTGGTCACTCTGAAACCTGGTCATGCGCCGGACGAGGTTGCCGAATCCATCCAGCGCTGGAAGCGTTTGACGGTCTACACCCGGGCACAGATGGAAGACATCCTCGTCGGCAAGCTGATCGCCACCTCGGCCAAGCAGATCGGCATGTTCCTTGTGATTCTGGCCATCGTTAGCGCGGCCATCGTTGCCTTCATCATCTATTCGCTGACGATGGACAAAATCCGTGAGATCGCGGTGTTGAAGCTCATCGGCACACGCAACCGAACCATCGCCGCGATGATCATGCAGCAGGCGCTCGCCCTGGGCGTGATTGGCTTCGTGGTCGGCAAGATCACAGCCACCTTTTCAGCACCGGCTTTTCCAAAATATGTCCTGCTCACGCCAATGGATTCTGTCGCCGGTTTTTTTGCCGTGCTCGTGATCTGCGTTCTAGCTAGCCTCGTCGCCATTCGCATAGCACTCAAGGTCGATCCGGCCGAAGCCATTGGAGGTTGAGATGAGTGGCAAAGGGATACACATCGAAAGTTTAAGCAAGCGGTATGGCGATGGTGACACCGCTGTCTTTGCCTTGAGAGACGTGAATATGCATGTTGCGCCTGGTGAAGTGGTGGGACTGATCGGCCCTTCCGGGTCCGGCAAGAGCACGCTGCTCAAGTGTCTGGGTGCGGTGATCGAACCGACCGCCGGTCGCATGACGCTGGGCGATGAAGTGATCTACGCCGATGGCTGGAAAGTCCGCGACCTGCGCGCCTTACGGCGTGACAAGATCGGTTTCGTTTTCCAGGCGCCGTACCTGATTCCGTTTCTCGATGTCACCGACAACGTGGCGCTGCTGCCGATGCTTGCAGGCGTCGCGAATGGAGAGTCGCGCGCGAAGGCACTGGAATTGCTCACAGCGCTTGATGTGCAACACCGAGCTCGCGCAATGCCCTCGCAACTCTCCGGTGGCGAGCAGCAACGGGTCGCCATCGCGCGCGGACTGGTCAATCGTCCGCCGGTGATCCTGGCCGATGAACCCACTGCGCCGCTGGATTCCGAGCGCGCCATGGCTGTAATCCGCATCCTCAACGACATGGCCCGGAAGTTCGAGACCGCCATCATCGTCGTCACCCATGACGAAAAGATCATCCCCACATTCAAGCGCATCTACCACATCCGCGACGGCGTGACCCATGAGGAAGCTGGCGAAGGGCGGGAGTTCGAATGAGAGAACGATTGAATTACAGGAGAATTTCATGACCCACCGCAAACACAGCCACGCATTTGGAACTATCACCCTGACCGTTACGGCCTGCCTGCTTTTATGGGGTTTTCAGTTGCCAGCTTGGGCTGGTGACGCTACCCAGGTTGAGCCACTGGCGCTACGCAAGATCATGCAGGAACTCGGGCGCAACATGCAGGCTATTACCGGTGCGATTTCGCAGGAGGAATGGGTTCAGGTCGTTCAGCTCGCCCCAAAAGTTGCTGCACACCCCGAGCCACCGCTTACTGAAAAAATGCGCATCCTTGCTTACCTCGGCGCTGATGCGACCAAGTTCAGCAACTTTGACGCGCAGACTCACGAGGCGGCGCTGGCCATGAAGCTGGCTGCTGCGAGCAGCGACGGCAAGGCGGTGACCCAATCATTCGCCCACGTGCAGGAAAGCTGCTTGGGCTGCCACCAAGCTTTCCGTAAACCTTTCGTGGAGCATTTTTATGGAGCACGCTAAAACATGCCAGCGCCCCATCAGCCTCGAAAGACGGCTTGCGGCAACTTACCTGGTAGCTGGTCTGGTCACCGCCGGTCTGGCCGGCTGCGCCGCCGGCCCTGATTTTCAGCGTCCCACCGCACCCGATGTGGCTCGCTACACTGCAACACCGGTAGCTGATAGAACCGTGTCCGCTCCCACGCAGTTCGGCGAAACACAACGTCTAGTCGAAGGGCTTCCGATCGAAACGCAATGGTGGCAAAGCTTGGGTTCATCCGCACTCGACGGACTGATAAACGAAGCTTTCCATGTCAGCCCGACGCTGGCGAGCATCAGCGCCAATTTGCGACAGGCGCAGGAGCTTCTTGCCGCACAGGCGGGCTCGACGCAATATCCACAGGTAGATGTCGCACTGGGATCTCAGCGCCAGCAAATGAGTCCCAGTAGCCAAGGGTTGAGCGGAGACGCACGTCAATTCAGCCTCTACAACGCCAGCGTTGGCGTGCATTACAACCTCGATCTGGCTGGCGGCAACCGGCGCGCACTCGAAGCCTTGGCTGCTCGCGCCGACTACCGTCGCTTCGAACTGAATGCTGCGCGCCTGGCCCTTGCCGGCAACATGGCAACCGCTGCCATTACCCGAGCACGCCTCGCCGCGCAACTAGAAGCCACTACTGCCATTTTGCGCGTGCAGGATGAGCAACTGCGCCTGGCCCATGAACGCGTGCGTATCGGTCAGGCCTCACCTGATGAAGCGTTGAGCCTACAAGCTCAGGCGGAGCAAACGCGGGCAGAACTGCCTGCGCTGCGTAAACAACTGCAACAAACCGAACATCTACTGGCGGTGCTAGCCGGTCGTGCCCCAGGCACGGGTGGCATCCCGGCCTTCACTCTGGCCGATTTCACTCTACCCGTCGAGATGCCGCTCGTCGTGCCCTCAGAACTGGTGCGCCGCCGACCGGATATCCAGGCGTCAGAGGCGCTGTTGCATGCGGCCAATGCAGACTATGGTGTGGCTGTCGCCAAGCTCTACCCACAGATCAACCTGAGCGCCAACCTTGGTTCTCAGGCGCTGACCACCGGTGCCCTGTTCGGTGGTGGCTCGGCAGTGTGGGGCCTGGTTGCGCAGCTCACCCAGCCTCTTTTTAATCCAGGGCTACCCGCTGAAAAAAGAGCGGCGCTCGCCGCTTTTGATGCCGCCGTAGCCAATTACCAGAGCGTCGTATTGGAGTCTTTGCGTAACGTCGCCGACACCCTGCGCGCGGTGGAAAGCGATGCACAAACTTTGACTGCCCTCGCTGCCGCTGATATGGCTGCACAGGCCTCCTTGCAGTCGGTCGAGCGGCAATACCGGCTGGGCGCGGCCAGCTACCTGCAACTGCTCATCGCGCAGCAACAGGCACAGTCAATCCGGATCAATATGGTTGCGGTCCAGGCACAACGCCTAGTCGATAGTGTTGCTTTATATCAGGCCCTGGGAGGTGGTGTCAGTTAAGACTATACCCTAACCTGATGTCAGATGTTGAGCACAAACAACGTCAGAGTAGGGTATTAATTTATATTTATTGACACATTCAGCCAAGGGTAATAGATTTCATCCTGACATTTTTACCTTTGGAGGCATCTTGCAAGGTCAACGTATCGGCTACGTTCGCGTCAGCAGCTTCGACCAGAATCCTGATCGACAACTGGAACAAATAGAAGTCGGCAAGGTATTCACCGATAAGGCTTCAGGCAAGGACACACAACGTCCCGAACTTGAAAGGCTGCTGGCCTTCGTCCGCGAGGGCGACACCGTGGTGGTGCATAGCATGGACAGGTTGGCACGCAACCTTGATGACCTGCGCCGCATCGTCCAAGGGCTGACACAACGGGGCGTGCGCATGGAGTTCGTCAAAGAAGGGCTAACGTTCACCGGCGAGGACTCACCGATGGCCAATCTGATGCTGTCGGTCATGGGAGCCTTTGCTGAGTTCGAGCGCGCTCTGATCCGCGAACGTCAGCGCGAGGGAATCGTGCTGGCTAAGCAGCGCGGGGCCTACCGGGGACGAAAGAAATCGCTGAACAGCGAACAAATTGCCGAGTTGAAACGGCGAGTTGCGGCAGGCGACCAGAAAACCTTGGTGGCCCGTGACTTCGGCATCAGCCGCGAAACCTTGTACCAGTACCTGCGGGAAGACTGACCATGCCACGCCGCTCAATCCTGTCCGCCACCGAGCGCGAAAGTCTGCTGACACTGCCAGATGCCAAAGACGAACTGATACGGCACTACACGTTCAACGAAACCGACCTGTCGGTGATCCGTCAGCGTCGCGGCGCCGCGAATCGATTGTGCTTCGCCGTGCAGCTTTGCTACTTGCGATTCCCTGGCATCTTCTTGGGCGTCGATGATTCTCCATTTCTGCCCCTGCTGCGCATGGTGGCCGCACAACTCAAGGTGCCGGTGGAAAGCTGGAACCATTACGGCCAGCGCGAGCAGACACGGCGGGAGCACTTGGTCGAGCTGCAAACGGTGTTTGGATTCAAGCCCTTCACCATGAGTCATTACCGGCAAGCCGTGCATACATTGACCGAACTGGCCTTGCAAACAGACAAAGGCATTGTGCTGGCCAGCACCCTTGTTGAAAACCTGCGGCGGCAGAGCATCATCCTACCCGCCATGAATGCCATCGAGCGCGCAAGCGCCGAGGCCATTACCCGTGCCAACCGAAGCATCCATGCGGCATTGGCCGATTCCTTGATACCTGTCCATCGCCAGCGCCTGGACGAACTGCTCAAGCGCAAGGATGGTAGCAAAATGACGTGGGTAGCGTGGCTGCGCCAATCGCCCGCCAAGCCGAACTCGCGCCACATGCTTGAACACATCGAACGCCTCAAAGCCTGGCAGGCGCTTGACCTACCTGCTGGCATCGAACGGCAGGTACACCAAAACCGCTTGCTCAAGATCGCCCGCGAAGGCGGCCAGATGACGCCCGCCGACCTGGCCAAGTTCGAGTCGCAGCGGCGTTACGCCACCTTGGTAGCACTGGCCATCGAGGGCATGGCCACCGTCACTGATGAAATCATCGACCTTCACGACCGTATCATCGGCAAGCTGTTCAATGCGGCCAAGAACAAGCATCAACAGCAGTTCCAGGCTTCCGGCAAGGCGATCAACGACAAGGTGCGGATGTATGGGCGCATCGAGCGCACGCTGTTCATTCTGGATTGGCTGCAAAGCGTGGAGCTGCGCCGCCGCGTCCATGCGGGGCTGAATAAGGGCGAGGCGCGCAACGCGCTGGCCAGGGCGGTCTTCTTCTACCGATTGGGTGAAATCCGCGACCGCAGTTTTGAGCAGCAGCGCTACCGGGCCAGCGGCCTCAATCTGGTGACGGCGGCCATCGTGTTGTGGAACACGGTCTATCTGGAGCGTGCCACCAGTGCTTTGCGTGCCCACGGCAAGGCGCTGGACGACACGTTGCTGCAATATCTGTCCCCGCTGGGGTGGGAGCATATCAACCTGACCGGCGATTACCTATGGCGCAGCAGTGCCAAGGTCGGTGCGGGGAAGTTCAGGCCATTGCGACCGCTGCCACCGGCTTAGCGTGCTTTATTTAATGAGATGGTCACTCCCTCCTTCCCGGTACTATGCTGAGGACAGGCTTTCATTCGGAGAACTATCATGGAAAACATTGCGCTCATTGGTATCGATCTGGGTAAAAACTCTTTCCATATTCATTGCCAGGATCGTCGCGGGAAGGCTGTTTACCGTAAAAAATTTACCCGGCCAAAGTTGATCGAATTTTTGGCGACATGCCCCGCTACAACCATCGCAATGGAAGCCTGTGGCGGTTCTCACTTTATGGCACGCAAGTTGGAAGAGTTGGGGCATTCCCCAAAGCTGATATCACCACAATTTGTCCGCCCGTTCGTTAAAAGCAATAAAAACGACTTTGTCGACGCCGAAGCTATTTGTGAAGCTGCATCGCGTCCGTCTATGCGTTTTGTGCAGCCCAGAACGGAATCTCAGCAGGCAATGCGGGCTCTGCATCGTGTCCGTGAATCCCTGGTTCAGGATAAGGTAAAAACAACCAATCAAATGCATGCTTTTCTGCTGGAATTTGGCATTAGCGTTCCCCGAGGAGCTGCCGTTATTAGCCGACTGAGTACCATTCTTGAGGATAATAGTTTGCCTCTTTACCTCAGCCAGTTATTGCTGAAATTACAACAGCATTATCACTATCTTGTTGAGCAGATTAAAGATTTGGAATCCCAGTTGAAACGAAAGTTGGACGAAGATGAGGTTGGACAGCGCTTGCTGAGCATTCCCTGCGTCGGAACACTGACAGCGAGTACTATTTCAACTGAGATTGGCGACGGGAAGCAGTACGCCAGCAGCCGTGACTTTGCGGCGGCAACAGGGCTTGTACCTCGGCAGTACAGCACGGGAGGTAGGACGACATTGCTGGGAATTAGTAAGCGAGGTAATAAAAAGATCCGAACTTTGTTGGTTCAATGTGCCAGGGTATTCATACAAAAACTGGAACACCAGTCTGGCAAATTGGCCGATTGGGTCAGGGATTTACTGTGCCGGAAAAGCAACTTTGTCGTCACTTGTGCTCTGGCAAACAAGCTGGCCAGAATAGCCTGGGCCCTAACGGCACGACAGCAAACTTATGTAGCATAACGGCAGAAATACACCGGTTTAAAGAATTACTGATCTGGTTTTGCGAATACTGATATTGATGATACTAACGGCCCACCGGCCTGTTGAGGAACCTGTAAAACGGAAAGGCTCATTGAAGCCGTATATTTTCTGGAGGTTCATCAGGCGCGGAACTCATCAAGGCGCGGGAATAAAATCCCATTCAGACGCCGGATAGATTCAAGCAAGCCAACTTGTCGTCAAAATCGGTGTTGCAAAAACGGGAGTGACCATAGATTCCGTTTTCTGAGACGACCCCCTTATGGCAGCACTTTAAATTGAGTCTCATACAGTATCTGTTTTCTTTCTCTTCATCTCTCATGACCTGCTGCCCACTTACAGACTCCAGGGTAAAGCAAAAAATTCTCCACCGGTGAGCAGAGTATATTGCATATGCCAGTTTATGAGTGTATATACAGCATATGCCAATAAGGAGCCTTCATGCCAAGACCCAGAATTCCCCGTAACATCTGTGGCCGCCCTGCGGATACCTGTTTTAAGCCCAATGCGCGACCGATGAGCCAGCTTGAACATGTTCATTTAAAAGAAGATGAGTTTGAAGCGTTACGGCTGGTCGATTTACTGGGCATGCAACAGCAGGAAGCGGCTGTTGCAATGGGGGTTTCAAGGCAGACACTGGCCAATGTCCTGAAAGCAGCCCGTTTTAAGGTTGTGGACTGTCTCACTCAGGGCAAGGCCTTAATAATGCACTCTGAAAGGGAAGGAGTTACACAAGATGATCACAGCCATTCCAGTGAATGACGACCGGGTAGCAAATCATTTTACCAAAGCGAGTCACCTTGTCCTGGTGGATGAGCGCGGTGTGGAGCTCAGCCGGACAGAAAATCCCGCGCTGGGCGCAGATTGTTCAGGTAAACGGAAGCTGGTTGACCTGCTGGTTCAACAGCAAGTCAGCCGCGTTGTGGTCCGTAACATCGGGGAACGGATGCTGGGTAAATTACTGGGGCATCAGATCGCGGTGTACCAGACTGACTGTGGTCGTCGTTTGTTCACTGAACTGTGTGATCCGGATACCCGTGTTCTGACTGAACTGAATAAGCCGGAGCAGGGACGCCAGTCCTTTCATCATGAGGCGAAAGGGAAAAAATGCTGTCACTCTGACGGGAACACAGCAGAAAATGCGTGCCAGGGTGGGCGTCAGCATCATCACGGAAACGGGCGCTGTTGCCATTCATGAGTTTATTTCATCACGGGCGGTGATTTTTATCAGACCCGTATTGTGTATAAACCAGGAGCCGGAATGTGTGGAGGAGGCAGTAATGATGCCGGGGGAGCCCCTCAGCTGACTGAATTCCGGATGCCTCCCGTCAGTACAACCGGACGCTGAGCAGAAACAGATGAATTGTTATCTTGATGCCAGAAAGGCCCATACCTGTTGTATGGTCTGTAGTTCCCGCGACAACAACCCTGATACGGTGAACTTAATGTTTTCAGAGCACCCGGATGGCTCTGTATGTGCGGACTACACGGCCAATCACAGGCATCAGGGGTATACGGGTCTTTTACATGGCGGAATGACGAGTACCCTGCTGGATGCAGCAATGACTCATTGTTTGTTCATGCAGGGTGTGCAAGCCCTGACGGCTGAACTGACGGTAAGATTCATTTCACCCGTTTGTACCGGAGACAAACTGATGGTATGTGCCAGACTGCTTGGGCAACGCAGGGGGATTTACCTGCTTGAAGCATGGCTGACAAAAGGACAGCAGACAGTGGCACGTGCCACGGCGAAATTCATTGTTCCGTCGCAGGATATTGCTCTGGCGCATCGCTAGTGTGACAGACGACAGGTGTACCTGGTTATTATAAAAATTTGAGGCGTGTTTTGCTCAGACCGGAAAGAATAATCGCATATCGTATATTCCACTGAAACCGTGTAAGAGGTAGTTATGAGTAAACAAATCATTGATATTGGTATTGCTGAATCATCCCGGGTGGAGATTGCAGACGGCCTGTCCCGGCTTCTTGCTGACACCTATACCCTGTATATAAAAACACATTACTATCACTGGAATGTAACTGGCCCCATGTTTAACAGCTTACATTTAATGTTTGAAAATCAATACAATGAGCTGGCCACTGCCGTTGATGATATCGCTGAACGTATACGCTCGCTCGGATGCTTCGCGCCCGGCACATATCATGAATTTTCACGTTTAACAGCGGTTAATGAAGATAAGGATATTCCGGCAGCAAAAAACATGATTGAAAATCTTGTCCAGGGCCAGGAGACCGTGGTTAAAACTGCACGCTCCCTGTTCCCGCTCGTTAATAATGCGAATGATGAAGCCACAGCAGATCTGCTTACACAACGTATCCAGTTACATGAGAAAACTGCCTGGATGTTGCGTAGCCTGCTTGAATAATGTCACCCCGTGGCAGCAGAAAAAACGGTTTGTCAGCCACAGGCTATTACTGACAGTGCAGAATCATCCGTGTTCCTGTGGCTGTTTGGATTGGCCCCTATATTTCCATACACTTTTTATCACTTAACCCATGACTGGTTCGTCGCCGCAGATATTCCCGTGGCGAACGATACCCCAGTGCACTATGCGGATGCCATTCGTTGTAATGTTCGAAGGCCTCCGCAAGGTTCTTTACCGCTGTTAACCCGTCGGGTTTCGGCATGATGCTGATGTAATCGCGCTTCATCGTTTTCACGAAGCTCTCTGCCATCCCGTTGCTTTCCGGGCTACGTACCGCCGTATGTTTAGGCTCCAGTCCTACCATTCTGGCGAACTGACGCGTCTGATAAGAACGGTAGGCTGAACCGTTGTCTGTCAGCCACTCAACTGGGGATGTCGGCAGGCTGTTACCGAAGCGACGCTCCACGGCACCCAGCATGACGTCCTGCACGGTTTCACTGTCATATCCACCGTTACTGGCCGCCCAGTAAAGTGCCTCGCGATCGCAACAGTCCAGAGCGAACGTGACCCGCAGTTTTTCACCGTTATCACAGCTGAACTCGAAGCCGTCAGAGCACCACCGCTGGTTACTTTCTCCAACGGCCACTTTCCCTGTATGCGCCCGCTTCGATGGCGGTATTTCCGGTTTACGCTCAAGCAGCAGCGCATTCTGACGCATGATGCGGTATACGCGTTTGGCATTGATCACCGCCATGTCGTCAGTTTCTGATTGTCTGCGCAGCAGTGCCCATACCCGACGATAACCATAGGTGGGCAGATCGCCGATAACGGTATGGATACGGGCCAGCGCGTCAGTATCATCAGGCTTGCGCTTGCACCGACGATCCTGCCAGTCCTTCGACCGACGGGCCATGGCATGCAGTTGCGCACGTGAGACCCGGAGGCAACGACTGACAAGGCTTATTCGCCATCCTCCGGCAACAAGGGCACGTGCGCTATCCACTTTTTTTGTCGGCCATATTCAACGGCTTCTTTTAGCAGCTCGTTTTCCATGGTTTTCTTGCCCAACAGGCGCTGCAGCTCTTTAATTTGCTTCATCGCAGATGCCAGCTCCGACGCGGGCACAACCTGTTCTCCTGCGGCAACGGCTGTAAGGCTGCCTTCCTGATACTGCTTACGCCACAGGAACAGCTGACTGGCAGCAACGCCATGCTGACGGGCGACCAGCGACACGGTCATTCCGGGCTCAAAACTCTGCTGAACAATGGCGATTTTTTCCTGAACACTTCGCCGTCTGCGCTTCTCTGGACCTAAAACATCAATCATTCGGACTCCAACGACTAGTCTAAAAACTAGTATTAAGACTATCACTAACTTAAGTGATACCAACTGTCTGGAGATTCAGGGGGCCAGTCTACTGTTTTTTCTGACCGTCACAGTATTAAACACCATTGAATCAGTGGGTTAATCAGTGAATGCGTGAACGAGAAATACAGTCCGTGACGGGCATCATCGGCTGGTATATCCGGACCACTGTTGTTTTCCCGTTAAGGTATCGCAGGTTCCGGTCTGGCATTTCACAGCCTGAACAGGGTTAATGATGCATGGATAAAACGGTTTACGGGGAAAGCAGGATCATATTATTCGTTGTTATGGCTTCCTTTACCGGTGCCTGCCTGCGGGCAGTAGAGATCATATAAGGTATTTAACAACGTCATGATACGGTTATCCTCAATACGGTAATATACCATTTTACCTGCCCGTCGGGTCTCGACCAGCTTCAGGCGGCGCATTACACCCAGCTGCTGGGACAGGGTCGGCTGAGTGATACCGACCGCCGCTTCCAGCCCGGCCACATTCGCTTCCCCCAGGCTTAACTGACACATCAACAGCAACCGGTCGCTGTTGGCCAGTCCCCGTAAGACATCTGCTGCCCTCAGGGCCGCATTCTTCATATCTGTCTGACGTTTTGTGTCTTCATTCATGAGCATTGCTGATTTCTCATACTATGTGTTTTTATATAATATAATTTAGTATACTAACGGTATCGTAATTTTGCCATCGTGTTCGTCAGGTCTGCAGCGTCCTGCCGGCCCGGGGAAACGATTATATCTGGCAGGCATTTTTGCCCCGGGTGAACAGAGAGGATGTAATGAAAATAGTGATTGTTGGTGGTGTTGCCGGCGGGGCATCCGCTGCAGCCAGAGCTCGTCGGTTATCAGAGAATGTCAGTATTGTTGTGTTTGAACGGGGAAGCGATGTCTCTTTCGCCAACTGTGGATTACCTTATCATATAGGCGGAAAAATTCCTTTAAGGCAGTCACTGATTCTGAAAACCCCGGAGGATTTTAAATCCCGCTTTAACATAGACGTCCGTATCTGTCATGAAGTGACGTCAGTGGATCCGGTTAATAAAACGGTGACGGTTAAAAATCTGACCTCAGGGGAGGTCTATAGCGAAGAATGGGATCGTCTGCTCCTCAGTACCGGCGCCGCTCCGGTTGTCCCTCCTTTGCCCGGGCTACAGGAAGAGGGTGTCTTTACGCTGCGAAATCTTACTGACATGGATGCTATCCTGGGGTGGATTGAGCAACATCACGTAGCTCACACCACGCTTGTCGGGGGGGGATTTATCGGACTTGAAGTGATGGAGGCTCTGAGCGAACGGGGGATCAGTGTGACCCTGCTGGAGATGGGGGAACAGGTTATGGCTCCGGTTGATCCTGAAATGGCATCTGCCCTGCATCAGGAAATCCGGAGTCATGGCGTGGATCTGCGTCTCAGAACGGCGCTCACCGAGGTACTGCGGACAGAGACGGGATTCCGCGTTGCACTGTCTGAGGGTGGGTTTCTGCAGACCGACATGGTTATTCTCGCCATCGGGGTAAAACCTGAGAACAGCCTTGCCACAGGAGCCGGGCTCGCAGTGGGTAAACGGGGAGGCATAAGCGTCAATGCCTGTATGCAGACCAGTATCCCTGACATCTACGCCGTGGGGGATGCCGTTGAAACCCCAGACTTTGTCTTTCAGGAACCCGCTAATTTTCCTCTGGCAGGGCCCGCCAACCGCCAGGGACGCATTGCTGCTGATAACATGCTAGATCGTCACAGCCTTTACCATGGCAGTCAGGGGACATCCATTTGTAAGGTATTTTCGCTGAGTATTGGCAGCGTCGGTGCGAATGAAAAGCAGCTGAAAGTTCATGGCACCCGATACGAGAAGGTTTACGTCCATGCCGCTGATCATGCCGGTTACTACCCGGGGGCAACGATGATCAGTCTGAAACTGCTGTTCAGCCCCGATACCGGTAAAATTCTCGGGGCTCAGGCATCAGGGAAAAAAGGGGTTGATAAACGCATCGATGTCCTGTCTGTCGCACAGCGCGCGGGGCTTACCGTCAACGATCTCGAACATCTTGAGCTGACTTATGCTCCACCTTTTAACAGTGCAAGGGACGTCGTTAACCAGGCTGGTATGGTGGCGACAAATGTAATGAAAGGAGATACGGTCATATGTCATGTCAGCGATGTGTTACAACGGGAACCGGGCAGTTATTGTTTACTTGATATTCGCTCTCCTGCCGAACTGAAACAATTTGGTGAATATCCTGACGCGCTATCCATCCCTCTTGATTCCCTGCGGGAAAACCTTGGAAAATTGCCTAAAGATAAAGAAATTTTTATAGGATGTCAGAGTGGCCTGCGCGGGCATGTGGCATACCGTATTCTGCAGGCTCACGGCTTCAGGACATATAATCTGAGTGGTGGCTTTATAACCTGGCAGGCGGTAACGGAGTCAATAAGTAAATAAGAGATGAGGTGCCATACACATGGCACCCTGAATCGCCACAGGTTTAACAGTGAAGTGGTCTGCTGAATTTGTTCACCTGAACAGAGGTGTGGACTGACCCCGCACCGTTATAAGGACAGTTATGAAAAAAATAACTTTTCAGATCAGGCATATAATGTCAGATTCATGGTCACTATAGGAATGGCAAGGACTGGATTTTCATTTTGCAGCCATCAGGCTGCTTAGTTCAGAGATAGGTCTGTGTAATGCGTAACTTCGTGACTCGATTGAGAGTATGGTTTCCGCCCCCACTCATCTTATTGCTGTTTTTCGTCACTGATGTGTTGACTGCAATCCCGCGTTTTACCTTCGACATCGTGAATATAGTGCTAAGCGTGTTGCTGACCGGTGTTTGTATTACCATGATACTGCACACCGCTTGGCAGATGAGCACGAACGGCACGACGCTTAATCCGCTTCATCCGGATAGAACCACCAAGCTGGTAACTGTCGGTTGTTACGCATGGAGTCGAAACCCTATTTACCTTGGAATGAGCGGGCTCCAGTTATCCGTTGCTCTCTGCTTTGGCAGCCTGGTGGGGATACTTGCTGTACCGTTGTTTATGTTTGTAGTAGCCAGATTACATATCCATGTTGAAGAGGTACAGCTTCGAAAACGTTTCGGGTTGGAATGGGAACGCTATACCCAACGGGTTCGTCGCTGGTTATAGCAACCCCGTGGTGTTGCAGGAGACAAATAACGTCGAAATCATAAAGAAAAGAATTCATCATCCTTGAGCTTTTATATCGTAATCGTAAACCAGGTGCCGTATGTAGCCATTGAGCCAGTGCTGGTACCTTAGGGAAGGTGCGAATAAGCAGGTCATTTCTTCCCAAGCTGACTCGCTGATTAAAATTTCGCGGATCTGGGCCGATTTTTTTCCCGCAAACACATCGAATCAGCCTATTTAGGCTATTTTTTCCACCATTTCTGGCGTTATTTCCGGTTTTTACTGAGATCTCTCCCACTGACGTATCATTTGGTCCACCCGAAACAGGTTGGCCAGGGTGAATAACATCGCCAGTTGGTTATCGTTTTTCAGCAGCCCCTTGTATCTGGCTTTCACGAAGCCGAACTGCCGCTTGATGATGCGAAACGGGTGCTCCACCCTGGCACGGATGCTGGCTTTCATGTATTCGATGTTGATGGCCGTTTTGTTCTTGCGCGGATGCTGCTTCAAGGTTTTTACCTTGCCGGGACGCTCGGCGATCAGCCAGTCCACATCCACCTCGGCCAGCTCCTCGCGCTGTGGCGCTCCTTGGTAGCCGGCATCGGCTGAGACAAATTGCTCCTCTCCATGAAGCAGATTACCCGGCTGATTGAGGTCATGCTCGTTGGCCGCGGTGGTGACCAGGCTGTGGGTCAGGCCACTCTTGGCATCGACACCAATGTGGGCCTTCATGCCAAAGTGCCACTGATTGCCTTTCTTGGTCTGATGCATCTCCGGATCGCGTTGCTGCTCTTTGTTCTTGGTCGAGCTGGGTGCCTCAATGATGGTGGCATCGACCAAGGTGCCTCGAGTCATCATGACGCCTGCTTCGGCCAGCCAGCGATTGATGGTCTTGAACAATTGGCGGGCCAGTTGATGCTGCTCCAGCAGGTGGCGGAAATTCATGATGGTGGTGCGGTCCGGCAAGGCGCTATCCAGGGATAACCGGGCAAACAGGCGCATGGAGGCGATTTCGTACAGAGCATCTTCCATCGCGCCATCGCTCAGGTTGTACCAATGCTGCATGCAGTGAATGCGTAGCATGGTTTCCAGCGGATAAGGTCGCCGGCCATTACCAGCCTTGGGTTAAAACGGCTCGATGACTTCCACCATGTTTTGCCATGGCAGAATCTGCTCCATGCGGGACAAGAAAATCTCTTTTCTGGTCTGACGGCGCTTACTGCTGAATTCACTGTCGGCGAAGGTAAGTTGATGACTCATGATGAACCCTGTTCCATGGCTCCAGATGACAAACATGATCTCATATCAGGGACTTGTTCGCACCTTCCATAGCTAAACATGATTTCCCCATCAAACAGTAAGTCGTGTCAATTCCTAGAGTTAACACATTTCTGATCATGACTCACACGTTACGTTCAGTCGGTAGCCATCTGTGCAAAAAATGCGCTTAGCGTAGGATAATTTCCTTTTTCCAAGCGGACCCCTTATTAGGTGTGTAATTCGCGACGCCGTCATTTTGTTGCCCTTAGCCCAATGTGTGCAATCACTGTCTATCAGTCGTAACAGCCCCTCATCCGTGATAACGACCAAAGAGGAGGCCCGAACAACTATCCCATTATACATTTAGTCATGCCTTTACTAATAACTAGTTACCACAAAAAAACCTCGCGAGGTGACGGTGTCACGCTTATTGGCCTTTTTTAGCTCACTTTATGTACTATGGGATTTAATTACAGGTAAATCCCATCGTTCAAATAGCACCCCCCATAGTGTAATTGCGGCTAAAACCCTTATTAATCAGTCATGTAACGCAATGGTTGTGCATTCAGGGGATGCGATCGCCACTTAACGGGTTGCGGGTTGTTGGTCACCCGACATCTGTGTGCTAATCTTTTTCATCATTAGTCACTAGTAAAGGCTTCACTATATATGACGCTACGAGAATTTTTTTAACGAGAGAGGTGGATAGGCCAGTGAAAATCTCTCAGCCAAAACAGTGGGAAAAGGATCGTGAAATGAGCATGAATTCGCAGCCGGAACTGAAGTTGAGTACCCGTACCGAACAACTCGCCAGTAGTCGTGATGCCGCTATGCAAAAATTTCTGGACGGCATGACGCTGATTGCCGAAGCCTCAGCAATTTGCGGGTTTTCACTGTTTAACAGCAAAATTATGGCCCCTAATGCTTTTGGCCTTCCTGCGTCCCTGGCCGCAAGCATCGAGGAAGGGCGACAGCAAATAGACCGTAAGACATGGAACAATCTTTTTGAAGAAACGGGTATTGACCGATTCTGGAATCACAACCAGCGGGCAGAGTTCCGTGAGTCTCTCCGGAACGCTCCGCCAATTGCGTCGTTAACCGTAATCCGCAGTACATTGCGCCAGGCAGTTGCCATGCGCAGCATTACACTTGCTGAAGGGTTTGTTGATCTGCTATGCCAGCTTGATCGCCGGTATAAAACTAATGCCCAGCAATTTGTGATGCCAAAAAAACTGGTACTACGCGGCATTTTTCCCGACTCGAACATGATGAGATATAATGGCTTTTCTCAGGATAATCTCTTCTATTTAAACGACTTTGAGAATATCGTTTGCATCTGCTCCAATGCAGCAACACCGCCTGTCGGCAGTGGAATGAACATGTACGATCGGCTTGCTGTCTTACGGAAAACCGATTTTACGGGTGACATTACCGACCCGAAGGGCTGGAAGTGCCGATTGTTCGAAAATGGTAACGTCCATATCTCAGTTGAGTGTGAAAGCCTGCATAACGCACTGAATGACCTGATTAGCATTTATTTTGCCAACCAGATCCCGGCCAAAGGATAAGAATGATGACTGACAATGTAAATTTGATGAACGGGGATGAACAGACAGCGTCCAGTTTAAGTGAAGATACTCCAAAAACGCCCCCTCTAAGCCCCGAGTTACTGAAGAATTCCCCTTACTCGTCAATAGCTAAGGTTAAATATTTCACCGAGATTGAACAAATCTGCCTCGATAAGAGCATCAGCACCGAAAACCTCGACCAGTTTTTCAAAGCCCACTGGCTGCGGGATAAAATGGGGGGGTCTTTTGCCCGGGCTCAGGAGATGCTGGCGGCCTACAAGCAATACGTGGACGAGGTGCCCGAAGAAGCACGCGCGATTGAAATCCCTGACCAGATTAAAGATGCATTCAGTGATTTTACTGCGTTTATCACCTGGTACTTCCGCTTAAGCTATACGGCTATCCAGAGTGATAGCGTGAAAATTGCGAAGGCAGAAATTACTCAGTTACGGCACCGGAATGCTGAAATTCTGGAAGAACTGTCACAGTCGAAAGAACAGGCTACAGTCCTGAATAACGAAAAAGTTAACCTGATTAACCTGCTGGAGCAGCAGCGTGAACTCTCCAGTAAATTAGAAGATTCACTTCAGGAAGCAGAAGAAACTCTGGCAGGAACTCAAAGTGAATTACAGCATGCCCAAAACGAGATCCAGCTTTTACAGCAGACAGTAGGGACACTGAACCAGCAACTGAGTGAGCGCAAACAGGAACTGGCCTCGCAGCAGGAGTATCAGAAGCAGCTTAATGATGAAAATAAAGCGCAGCAGGTAGAGCTGACCGCCCTCAACAGCCAGAATGAAAACTTACAACGGACCGTGTCTGATTTAAAGTCCAGTGTCAGTCAGCTTGAACAGGACCTTTCTTCATCACAATCCCATGCCTCTGAATTGAGCTCATCTTTAGCCGAAAAGGACACGGCCCTGACGCTCGTCCGGTCGGAGCTCTCAACAGCTAAAGGGACGAATGAACAACTACGAGCTGAAGCACAACGCTTAGCTGATGAGAACCTGGTGTCCAAAAAGGTCCAAACAGATCTGACAGAAGAGCTTCAGCAGCTCAGGAATCAGATGATGTCCATGGAAGCGACACTCAATGCGGAAAAGACCATTGCAGAGTCTTTACGAGGAACAATCAAGCAGCTTACCGAAGCTATGACCGGCGTAGTTGCTATCAAACCTAAATCCCCAGGGGCATCAAAACCGCGAAACAAAAAGACGACATAACTGCTCCCGCCAGGAATTTGCTATAAACTTAAATTCCTGGCGCCCGTAGGCTCTTTATCCCGTCCGGAGGAGTTTACGTCCTTCCGATAGCATTTGGCTGATTTTCCCCGAGTCACTGATCTCAAGAGCATCAACCAGGCTAGTGATCCCGCCAACAGCTTGCTGCTGCGAAATAGCTCCCAGCTTATAGTCATCGAGTACTGCCGCCAAAAACGCTTTCAGTTTAACCTGTTCACTCATCGAAAGTATGTACGCCATTTTTAACCCCATTTTAAGGTTGTGATTCGGGTGAATTGTATTTTTTAGCTTCAGGGAAATGAGGGAGATCCTGGGATTCCGTCTTCTCCGTAGCATCCCAGTGCCACCATCCATAGGCCCCATATTCCTGGTTGTAATACGCCTTCTTAAGTTCCTTTCGCGCAAGATAGGCTGGTGTCGACATTCCGAAAACCTCCATCGGGAACGGCTTATCACTCCGGGTATCAAGTAAATAAAAATCGGGGAATACATCGCTCGCACTTGCGTCATACCGCATAGGCTTAACATAGTGCCGGTGTTCGGCATCCAGTTTACGGGATACAATCGCTTCGTATGAGGAGTCCAGAGGTATCCAGTTATCACTCACCAGCATAAGCACTATCTGATGAGCTCGTGCAGAGAGACCTCTAGTGGTCACAGATACGGGAGAGGTAAGTGCAAAAACAACAACTTTGCCACCATTTTTCCAGGCTGCATATTCCAGTGGGAATCGCCGCTTCACGCTATCCCAGTGCCCGTCTGAGTTAAAGAAGGTAAGGGGCATACCGCCGAAGTTACGCATAGGAAGAAACTTCAGTGGCTTCTCATGCTTTTCTGCGTCATAGCGCGGCAGTACTGATAGCAGCAGCAGTCGCTTGTCGCTCAGTTCTGCGGACGACAACAGCTTAACCTGCTCACTGGCCACTTTGCTTTTAGAGTCCGCCACCCCGATAAAGAGATGGTCGCCAATACACGCTCTACCTGATTTGACCTGCTTTGCGGCGTCCAACATCCGGTAGCGAACCAGCGAATCATTTCGCTTCCCGGCCATATTCGGATACCAGACATTAAGACCGGCTTCAGTCCACAACAGACTCAGAAGTCCGGACAGGGTCATTGAAGCCTGTCCACCTTCAGGTCGCTGGATTTGGGGCGGGGTAGGAACCTCTGACTTTTCCGGCGGATCTTTCTCCGTCATGCCTATTCCGAGGCGTATTGACATGGTCCCCTCATTGTTGATGCGTACAACATTGCTGGCATAACCCTTTAACCCCGTATGCCTGGCATCAAGGTCGAAAAACACGCACGATGGATCATGCTCAGTGCCGGTATTTGCAGCCTTAATCAATATGAAGGTATCACTGTTTGGTAGCGACCGGACGTACAGACGCTTTGCGCCTTTGCCCCGGCATCCGCAGGTGATCACAGATTTCTGCCCGGACGTGTGGTGTGCTTTCTTTAGGGCCGACTGCCATCCCTTTACATACTCGTTCTGCGTCTGAAATTCAGCCGAGTATCGTTTCGTGTTTGGTTCGTCATCGTAAGCAATAAATACTGCAAACTTCTGGCCCATGGGACCTCCTGAAATTTAAAAGACTAATAGCCCAGCCATCTCAATACATCCTGCGCGTTGTACTCTTCCTTCTCACCCAACTCGGAAAAAAACACGTTGATGTCGCTGGCCTCAACGCCATGTTTAGCAAGCTCTTGGAGAGCCCTTTGTTTTGTAATAGTAAGATCTTCAGCTGAATCAAAATACGTCATCAGTACCTCCTGATGAAGGCGATAACTGAAGCAGGCTTACTCTTCCTGCCCAGGTTTTATCTGCGTGAATGTTAATATTTTGTGAATTAAACCATTACGTTACCCTGTTAAATCACACAGAAGAATGACTATGATGCCGCTTCAAACTCTCCCTTGAGCCGAGCCGAAACGGCAGTCTCAATACGGCTCCGAAGCAAACTGGCCACGGCCGCAAATACGTCGACGATGACCGAATTCCCGAACTGGCGATAGGCCTGCGTATCAGAGACTGGAATGCGAAAAGTAACTTTTCCCGGTTGCTCGAACCCCATAAGGCGGGCACATTCTCGCGGGGTTAAACGGCGTGGGCGCCTTGCCAAATTGACAGGATCATTAAAGTGCTTTTCGCCTATGCTAAAATCCCATCCCCGGTCTAATAAAATTTCAGATCCATCCCGATAATAGCGTGCGCTGAGTGTTCTGCAAACCACTGTTTCTATTGATGAATCTACCAAACCATAGCCAAATCCATTGCCTTTTGCCTGGTGCTTTTTAGCGTAGTTATAAAGGTATTCCCAGAGCTTTGGAGAAAGGATGTAACGGCTATCGACCTCAGCGTCCAGCAGCTCCCTAAGGGTTGGCCGTCGTGAAGGATAAAGAGCGGATACACCACTTAGCGAAAAGCCATCATTGAGTTTCAGATCACGGCGGAAACCGACCAGCACGATACGTTCCCGGTGCTGAGGTCTGAAGTTCTTACCGTCAATTATTTTGGGGTCCTTTGCTCCGTGAGCATCGGAGTCGGCAACATCGTAGCCGAGCTCATCAAGCGCATTCATGATGATGCGGAACGTATTGCCTTTATCGTGACTCTTCAGATTTTTTACGTTCTCCAGAACGAAAATGGCAGGCTGTTTGGCTCGGATGATCCGGGCAACATCAAAAAAAAGGGTCCCCTGGGTGTCGCATTCAAAGCCGTGCTTTCGGCCAAGGGAGTTCTTTTTGCTGACACCGGCAATACTGAACGGCTGGCATGGGAAACCTGCGAGCAAAACATCATGGTCTGGGATGGATGCATCGATAGAAGCATAGGCCTGGTCATCCGAAACATCGGGAAGATTACTGAGTGTAATGTCCCGGATATCTGAGTTGAAATGGTGCTCAGTCTCGTCACAGTACCAGTTTGCACTGTAAGTCCGTCGGGAGAACTGATTCCACTCACTGGTGAACACACATTTTCCGCCGATGGCGTCAAAACCACTCCGGAGGCCACCGATCCCAGCAAACAAGTCAATAAATCGGAAAAACTTCTGGTCATAGTCCGCTGGCCGAGAGGGGAGCAACGTTCGAAGATAACGATATCCTTCCTGGGTGATTTGGCATTCATTAACTGCACCTTTAATCTGGCGAATAAGCGTTCCCCTCGACCATTCGCTGCCGGTTGCAGCATTAAGTTGCTCAGCCAAATCCTTCACGTCGTAGATGCTTGCAACCTGCACCAGTAATTTATGGATAGAGGAAGGTGTCTCATCATTAAGCAATGCTGTTATTGCAGGCTCAGTTCTATCGTTGTACATCCTTACTCCGTGAAATGTGATTAATTTAGGTTCTCAGACTACCACGCGGTGAAAATTCAATTTTTTGTTAAAGGCCTTTATTTTCATCTCCTGTATTAAAATTTTTACCCACTCAAATTGCCTCCGTTAACAGAAAATCGCCGAGTTTCTAATTGGTACAATAAGCGCGTCAAATCACACGACTTATTTGTTACTACGAACCATCTAATTCAGGGAGAACGTATGACTCTTTTGAAAAAGTTACTTTTGCCGACATTAATCGTCCTTTTCCCGGTGGCAACTCTTGCTACCCAATCATCATTTGAAGCGAAAGTGGTAAAAATTATCGACGGGGACACAATCACCGCGCTCGATGGTCAGAATACAAACATCAAAATCCGCTTGTACGGTATTGATGCCCCCGAAAGTAAGCAGGCCTTTGGACAAAAGGCTAAACAAGCGTTGAGCTCCGCGATTGCTGCACAGAATATTACGGTAATAGACCACGGACCTGATATTTACGGCAGGATGCTGGGAACCATTTGGCTTGATGGTTATGACATAAACGCCTCAATGGTAGACAGTGGCTATGCATGGGTATACCGGTTTGACGGTAATGCCATCGTCCCAAACTATCTGAAATTCGAAGCTTCAGCGCAGAAAGCAGTTAAAGGCCTCTGGGTAGATCCGAATCCCGTTGCCCCCTGGGAGTGGCGCCAGCAAAACCAGAAACCTCAAAAGACGAAAAGCAGGGGGTGACCGCGATGACAAGACAACATCCTTTATTGAAAATTGCGCTTAATAACGATGGACATCTTTCGTGGCCAATTTTACCCGGACAAACTCAGCGCTGCCCAACGTGTCTGCGAGACGTTATTCCGGGTCCGGATGGGGATTTAGTACATCAAGTGGAGGAGGGCGTTAACCCCTGCACGCCATCTGTAGATGTTGTCATTTCAAAGTCGATCATTGAACTCCTCAGCGCAGGTGAGCGCCTATATGTTAACCCAGTTAAGAACGCGAATAGAACACTGGCCCCATCGTTTATCTTTCTGCACAAAGACCAGCAACTTCGACCATTTATAAATACGGACTATCAACCAGCAGGGGCCACCTGGAGAAGTGATAAAGGGAACAGACTTGGTCTTTTCTATATGGATGAGCGAGCGTCTAAAATTAATAAGGACCAGTTCGATTTTATTGCTGTAATAGACCCATCTACTTTTCAAGCAGAATTTGAGACCTTATGGTCCATGGGCGAATTTGATAACCCCCTTACCGCGTTACAGCACTCACTGGTTTCAGAGAATATGTCATCTGTCTGGGTGAAATGGCCTGTTAAAAACCTGCAATCGAGGAAAGAATCGGTGAAGTCCGATTACTGGTATGACTATTATACACCTCACTACCCAGAGGAGCAGGCAGCTTGCACGGCAACCGTGATTGGAATAGACGGAAATGTATCCGGGGAAACTATTTACATGCTCCAGATCGCCCTAGACCGGTCGACAGTTGAGTACCAGCTTGTAAAATCGCTAGGGGTCATATTGCTACTGGATAATACGGGAAATTTCGTATCGGAGGCGCAGCCTCACTTTGATATAATCATCAAAGCTTGCATCTCGGGCGTCAGAGACTTTGTACGTCAAAATCCTCGAATGCGGAGTGTGGAGCATCAGATTACCAGTGCAATGCCTGGTTAGTTAAATCATGAAGGATTTCCAATGACATGCAGCCGGTTGAGTTCTGATTCGATTGACGGGTTCACCTTTTTCATTTCGCCTCACGGTCAGGGATGTAGACTGTCTGTCGAACCTGAATACCGCCGCAATGGAACACAAAATTTCGATGGCTGGTTCCCTCGATATTACACTAAGCCACAATACGCTAAAGCAGCATTGACACGGTTTCTTGGGGAACCTGTTAATTGGTTGGATTGTAATGACCATAATTAGGGCTTTCAGACAGTTAGCCAACAAAAAAATCTTTAACTCACCAACAATATTGAGAATTACCAAATGGAAAATCTGGATGTTGTATCAGCGGTAGATTTTTACTTAGAAAAAGCATTTTATTTATTTGGATTCATAATGTTAGGTATGGCATGGCTTACTTTCCGTGCTGGTTCAACTTATCAGCATTTTAAAAATGCTGATAAGTTAGTCAGTGAAGGTAGAGGATCTTTCTCAAGCGGTGAAGAACCTGAAATGATCCGGCGACTTAAGTTCCAAACATTGATCTGGTACATTGCTAATTGTGTGGTGTTAGCACTATCCACTATTGTTTTTGGGTATCTATTTTATCTACTTCACAGTTAATCAAACAAGGAGATATTTTTATGCACGAGAATCAGGCACATCAAATAATTGACGCACTAAGTAAAGATAAGTATATCTACATTGCCCTTATGATTTTAGTCATTCACCTCTTGATGAAGCAAGTGAATAAACATCACGATAAGCTTGTAACTTCAAGGCGTATTTATGATGACCATAAATCTGGCAAAGCACTCGATGAAACACCAGCCGAAACCTTGACCATGATGAAAAAAAGCTTTATTTCCATCGTAGTTAACTTATTTTCAATTATTAGCGTCACGGTACTGGCTGCATGTTTTTTCATCTATTTTTAGTTCAGTAATGGTACAGATAGTTCCGCTGGTACCTATGGCGGTCTATCTGTATGAGTTTAAAAAATTTTTCTAGTAACGAAGGACCTAAAATGATTAGGTAAGAACGGGGTAAGCCCGTCCTATGTCCTGGATGGTGATAATGCAGGTTGCCCACAGGAAAATCATCATGGAAATCCCAAATCCCAAATCCCGTGCCAGTGCGTAATCCAAGAAGTAAAACGTAACCCATTGATTTATATGTCAAAGCTAAGTAGAGATGTCCGGGGTGGGGCAAAGTTCAAATGTCCTTTGATAATATTGAATTCCTGGATAAAAATCGCATCTTAACCTCTTCGTTTGAGTACCTTGTTGGGTTGACCCCGTATTCGCTTTATTTGTAGTATTGGGCTGCTTTGAAGTGTTTCATGTTCAAACGCGACGTGTTCTGTAAGTTCTTCCTGACAACAGAGCCGACAATATATACACATCCGCTATGGAGAATCTGACAACCGCTATGCGTATTACGCCACCCTGAGTTTTTCCTTCCTCTGTCGTACTGAGCAAGCCTCAGCACGCACTCAATAACATCCCGTCTGCGGATGTGCTTTACCGTACGTAAAAATGTAGCCCTCCAGGGCTGACTGTATCTAAAAACTGAGAAATTACTATGTTGCTGTCCTCGACGCGTAAGGACTGGCTGGGTAACGTCCGTGGTGACGTTCTGGCCGGTATTGTTGTCGCGCTCGCACTCATTCCAGAAGCGATCGCCTTTTCCATTATCGCCGGTGTTGATCCCCAGGTGGGCCTCTACTCGGCGTTCTGTATTCCTCTCGTTATGGCCTTCTTTGGCGGACGTCCGGCGATGATTTCGTCCTCCACCGGTGCAATGGCTCTCCTGATGGTGACGCTGGTGAAAGATCATGGCTTACAGTATTTACTGGCTGCCTCCATACTGACCGGGGTATTCCAGCTGATAGCCGGATATCTGAAGCTTGGCGGGCTGATGCGTTTTGTTTCACGCTCAGTGGTCACGGGGTTTGTTAATGCACTGGCAATACTGATTTTTATGGCCCAGTTGCCTGAGCTGACCAATGTGACATGGCATGTTTATGCCATGACTGCGGCAGGGCTGGGGATCATCTATCTCTTCCCTTATATCAACAAAACCATTCCTTCACCGCTTGTGTGCATCGTGGTGCTGACTGGGATTGCCATGTGGCTGCATCTGGATGTGCGAACCGTCGGGGATATGGGGAAACTTCCCGACAGTCTGCCGGTCTTCCTGCTCCCGGACGTGCCTTTAAATCTTCAGACGCTGCTCATCATCCTGCCATATTCTGCGGGGCTTGCGGTGGTTGGCCTGCTTGAGTCGATGATGACCGCCACTATCGTGGATGACATGACCGACACGCCAAGCGACAAAAACAGGGAGTGCAAAGCTCAGGGCATCGCGAACATCTGCACATCCTTTATCGGAGGAATGGCAGGCTGCGCGATGATTGGGCAATCTGTTATCAACGTAAAATCCGGTGGACGCGGACGACTTTCAACCCTCACGGCGGGCGTGGTGCTGCTTTGCCTGATTGTGTTCCTGCGCAACTGGGTCTCCCAAATTCCGATGGCAGCGCTGGTCGCGGTGATGATTATGGTTTCCATCGGGACATTCTCCTGGCGCTCCATTGCCAACCTGCGGACACACCCCCTTTCAACCAGCGTGGTCATGCTTGCCACCGTAGCGGTTGTGGTGGCAACACATAATCTGGCCTTCGGTGTGCTGACCGGTGTACTGATTGCTTCGCTCAATTTTGCCACTAAAGTATCCCGGTTCATGCGTGTAACCTCAGTTCTGGAGGGGACGAGCCGGACGTATACCGTCACCGGCCAGGTATTCTTTGCATCAGCAGACCGCTTTACGAGCCACTTTGATTTCCGTGAAGCGATTGAGAATGTGGTGATAGACGTTTCACATGCCCATTTCTGGGACATCACGTCCGTCAGCGCCCTGGATAAGGTGGTCATTAAGTTCCGCAGAGAGGGCGCCGGGGTTGAAATACGTGGGATGAATGAAGCCACCCGCACCATCGTTGACCGGTTTGGTGTTCACGATAAACCTGAAGAAGTCGAAAAACTGATGGGCGGTCATTAACAGACTGGAGGGAAAACTATGAATAATACTGTTACAGCTTGTGTGGACGGTTCACTTTCAACGCGGTCAGTGTGTGAATATGCGGCGTGGGCAGCCCGCACTTTGCAATCACAGCTAGCACTGTTGCACGTTATCGAAAAAGACAGCACCCCGGTAGTGTCAGACCTGACCGGCACTCTCGGCATAGACAGTCAGCAATTGCTGACCGATGAGCTGGTAGAAATTGAAGGGCAACGTAATCGCCTGCTGATGGCCCAGGGGAAAGCAATACTGGAAAGTTGTGCTGAACTGCTTCAAAAACAGGGAAGCCCGGATGTGCTTTTGATGCAAAAACACGGTACACCGGATGAAGTTCTGGCAGAGCTGAGCGACCTTCGTCTCATGGTGCTGGGGCGTCGGGGTAGCCAGCATCCGGTAGGCTCTCATCTGGAAAGCGTTATTCGTCTGCAAAAGAAACCCCTACTGGTTGTTCCGGAGAACTACTCAGTGCCTTCCAGAGTCATGCTGGCTTATGATGGCAGTGAAGAAAGCAGGAGTAACCTGGAACGTCTGACGATGAGTCCCTTACTCAGGGGGCTGGAGTGCCACCTTGTCATGGTAAACGGTAAGAAGGAAGAGCTGCTGACCGCACAGCAAATTTTACGTGACGCGGATATAGAAAACAGCACAACACATCTTACCGGGCAATCAGTCGGGGACGCGCTTATTCGTTACGCCGAGGAAAATGCTGTCGATCTGATAGTGATGGGGGCCTACGGTCATTCCAGGTTGCGGCAGTTCTTTATCGGTAGTCATACCTCCGAAATGCTGCAAAAGACGCAACAACCGCTTCTTATCCTCCGTTAGCACTGATTATCTTAAATAAAAAAGGGCGAGTTCTCTCGCCCTTCGTCACAAGAACACGTTTAGTTCAGCCGGTTACCTTTTTCATCAACTACCTTCTCACCGTCCTCTTTCGTGAACGCGCTTTTCTGCGCATCGGGAAGAATATCCAGCACGACTTCAGAAGGGCGGCATAGCCGGGTACCCAGCGGCGTTACCACGATAGGGCGATTGATCAGAACAGGGTGCTGCAACATAAAATCGATTAACTGCTCGTCAGTAAAGCGGTCTTCCGCCAGCCCTAACGCTTCAAAAGGTTCGACATTCTTACGCAGCAGCGCTCGTACCGTGATCCCCATATCCGCAATGAGTTTTACCAGCTCAGCTCGTGATGGTGGGGTTTCAAGATAATGAATAACGGTCGGCTCTGTACCGCTGTTGCGGATCATTTCAAGGGTATTGCGTGACGTGCCGCAGGCCGGGTTGTGATAAATGGTAATGTTGCTCATATCAGTATCTCATTACAAAGTGAAAGACAGACGAAGCGCCAGTGCTGCAAGCGTGACAAACAGCACGGGGATTGTCATGACAATGCCCACCCGGAAGTAATATCCCCAGGTAATTTTGATATTTTTCTGCGACAGAACGTGCAGCCACAGTAACGTTGCCAGACTGCCGATAGGGGTAATTTTTGGCCCCAGGTCGCTGCCGATGACGTTGGCGTAAATCATCGCTTCTTTGATAACACCGGTCGCAGTGCTGCCATCAATCGACAGCGCCCCGACCAGCACGGTCGGCATATTGTTCATCACTGATGACAGGAAGGCCGTCAGGAAGCCCGTACCCAGCGTTGCCGCCCACAATCCCTGCTCTGCCAGCTGATTCAGCAAGGAAGAGAGATAGTGGGTCAGACCGGCATTTCGTAAGCCGTAGACCACCAGGTACATCCCCAGCGAGAAGATAACGATTTGCCAGGGCGCACCACGCAGCACCTTACCGGTGTTAATGGCATGCCCTTTTTTCGCAACAGCAAACAGAAGCAATGCACCAGCGGCTGCGACCAAACTGACCGGTACGCCCAGCGGCTCCAGTCCGAAGAATCCCACCAGAAGCAACACCAGAACCAGCCAGCCGGTTTTAAAGGTATTCACATCACGTATAGCGTCTTTCGGTTCTTTCAACAGAGAAACGTCGTAAACGGCGGGAATGTCCTTACGGAAAAACAGATGCAGCATCACCAGCGTAGCCGCAATCGCGGCCAGGTTAACCGGGACCATCACGGCGGCATATTCTGAGAAACCAAGCTTAAAGAAATCCGCCGAGACGATATTCACCAGGTTTGAGACAATCAGTGGCAGGCTTGCCGTGTCAGCGATAAACCCTGCGGCCATGATAAACGCTAAGGTTGCCCCCCGGCTGAATCCCAGCGCCAGCAGCATCGCGATAACGATAGGTGTCAGGATCAGTGCCGCACCGTCGTTGGCAAACAGTGCCGCAACCATCGCACCAAGCAGGACGATCCAGGTGAAGAGCAGCCGCCCCCGGCCATTCCCCCAACGGGCAACGTGCAGCGCGGCCCATTCAAAGAAGCCGGATTCGTCGAGCAGAAGACTGATGATGATCACGGCGATAAAGGTGGCGGTCGCATTCCACACTATCTGCCAGACCACCGGAATATCCCCCAGATGAACGACGCCAGTCAGCAATGCCAGAATTGCGCCCAGTGAGGCACTCCAGCCAATCCCCAGCCCTCTGGGTTGCCAGATAACCAGGACGAGCGTGAATAAAAAGATAGCACCAGCCAGTAACATCAGAAACTCCATTCACATTTGTTTATTCGGATATATATATCGCCATCAGCAGGAGACAGATGCCACGCTACTGAGCTTGTTGCGTATGTTTTCTCGTTCACAGTTCCAGGCTGTATCAATAATACCCGCAGCCCATGCTGGCATGTGTGGCGACAGTCGGTAATGCACCCATTTTCCTTCGCGACGGTCGATGACCAGCTCGGCTTCACGTAAAAGGGCCATATGGCGAGAAATTTTTGGCTGAGACTCTGCGGTTGCCGCACAGATGTCACAGACGCACATTTCACCGGACTCCCTGAGAAGCATCACGATAGTTGAACGGGTCTCGTCGGCGAGCAGTTTAAAAAGCTGAACAGGCTGTAGCATGCTTAACCTCGTAAAAAAATAACAATACATATGGTATTTCATATGTGATAACTTTTAAAGCATAGCTTATGAAATGGAGATTTTTTATGACCGACTTACCAGCAATCGAACCGGCTTATTTTGATGATGCGCTTGCCAGCAAACTTACGGGCAACAACGAAACCATGCCGCGAATTCTCATCCTGTACGGTTCAGTACGAGAGCGGTCCTACAGTCGTTTTGCAGCGGAAGAGGCCGGGCGGTTGCTGGCAAAGATGGGGGCTGAGGTGAAAATATTTAACCCATCCGGTCTGCCGTTACCCGATGATGCGCCCGAAAGTCACCCCAAAGTGCTTGAACTCCGCGAGCTGGTCAGGTGGTGTGACGGAATGGTCTGGAGTTCTCCGGAAAGACATGGCGCCATGAGCTCGGTGATGAAGGCCCAGATTGACTGGATACCCCTGAGTGAAGGTGCTGTTCGTCCTTCCCAGGGTAAAACGCTGGCCGTCATGCAGGTTTGTGGTGGTTCACAGTCGTTTAACACGGTCAATCAGATGCGGATACTTGGCCGCTGGATGCGGATGTTCACCATCCCCAATCAGTCGTCAGTGCCAAAGGCATGGCAGGAATTTGATGATGAAGGGCGCATGAAACCCTCACCCTGGTATGACAGGATTGTCGACGTTACCGAAGAGTTGTTCAAAATGACGTTACTCCTGAAAGGGCACACAGCCTACCTGTCCGACCGCTACAGCGAAAGGAAAGAGAGTCATCAGGAGCTCGCGGCACGGGTCAATCAGGCCAAAATCTGACAGCCAGGCATGCCCGGATGGATTACCGGGCTTTAAATCGGTTTCTTCCCAAATATCTCTTCAGAGCGTGACTGAAGTTTCACCAGGGCATTGAACATATCGTCCTGATCCAGGGAACGCTGGGATTTCTTCGTCGTGGGAGCTTTACGCCTGCGAGAAGGGCCGTCTCCGGATGGTACGGATTGCGACCGGTTATTATCCCGCTCGGCCTGGACCAGCTGCGCCATTTCCAGGGCCCGCCCCAGACGTTTGTTATCCACAATGGCCCCCTGATCGATTTCAGAAAGCTTGTCATAGGTGGAGTAGGGAAGTGATACGCCATTAAGCCGGAGCTCTTTATGTCCATCCGGGTAATGCCAGACATCGATGTATTTACCAATCGCCCGACGACTGAATTCGCTGTCTTCAATCAGATAAAGGACT
This sequence comes from Klebsiella sp. RHBSTW-00484, assembly GCF_013705725.1. NCBI lineage: Bacteria > Pseudomonadati > Pseudomonadota > Gammaproteobacteria > Enterobacterales > Enterobacteriaceae > Klebsiella > Klebsiella sp. RHBSTW-00484. The sequence goes on from NZ_CP055482.1 coordinate 155,804, forward strand.
TTGTCGTATTGCACTGTGAGTGATTTCGACACTTTACGAGCTTCACGCCAGTTAAATACCATATCAAGATCGTCATCGACATCCAGTTCCCGATGAACATCAAACTCCTGGCGAGGCGCTTTTGCGAAACGACGGTTGTAATCGTTCATGAACTCTTCGGCAAATGCGTTCGCAGCTTCCATGGAACTGATGCCCTGGAGCCTGAGCTCCTTGACCAGTCGGTCCTGAAGCGTCAGGTGCGCCCGTTCAACGCGGCCTTTGGCAGCACTGGTTTCTGCACAAATGGTCTGAATGTTCAGTTCATGCATCGCACGGCCAAACTGGGTATCGCCGTCGCCGCCGGTTGCATTTTTATTGTTGATCCTGAATACGCTGGCTTTGTCGCTGTACAGCGCAAGCGGTTTGCCATGTTTTTCAATATAGCCCCGGGTCGCTTCAAAATAGGTGAAAGTAGACTCAGATTTCACGAAAAGAAGCTGCATTAAACGACTGGTTGCGTCATCAACGTAAACCAGTGCCGTACACTTAGGTCCCCGATTTTCAAACCAGTGGTGGTCGCAGCCGTCGATTTGTATGAGTTCACCGGCACAGGCACGGCGGTAACGAGGTTGCTGAATTTTTGGCGCACGTTGCTTACGTGGGACCCACAGACTGGCCTGAGTCATCAGCTTACGGACGGTTTCTTTGGAAAGATGAACACCGTGCACCTCAGACAGTTTTTCACAGGCCAGCGTCGGACCGAAATCGTTATAGCGTTCGCGAATAATGTTCAGCGCGTATGCGGCCAGTCCCTGAGGCAACTGGTTGTTACTGGATTTACCACGACGGCGGCTGGTCATGCCAATCGGACCATCTTCACGATAACGCGCAAGCAGACGACGGCACTGACGGTCGGAGATACCAAGCCGCTGAGCTGCCATTTGTGTTGTCAGACGCCGGTCGATGACATCCTGAATGATTTTGAGTCGGTTAACTTCATCCAATGTGAAAAACTCCGCTGCGAGAGCCGTCATGGTAATCCTTACTTGATTATACACGCCGGACATCTTAACTTAGCCATTATCGGACATTACAACTTTGCTACTACATTATATGTCAAGGCTCAATTGAAATGTCCGTTATCCAGCTCAATTAAAATGACCACTTTGATCTCTCATTCTCTTTACTGATAGACTTTCCTCCGACTGAAACAACAGGATGATTGAGCCCATGCTTCGATACGAGTTAACGCCGAACAATGCAGGTTTTATACTGTGGGGAGATTCAGAAGCCCTGAATGAATTACATGAACTCATTCATTACATCGTGGATGAAAGCCCACTGATTAAAGTTAAAGACGGATTTATGTTATCCCTTGCCTATGATATTCGTAAAGCACGGGAAGGTAATCGTCGTGTTGAGCAACATCAGTATGATCAACATGATACATATAAGCTTTATGGTGTTGAGCTTTTATGGCCTCTGGTCCTGGTACAGTCCTCAATACTCAGAAACTCAATGGGTTATATTCAGACAGACAAAAACCAGCTGTCTGTCATGTATGCCTTTGAATACCTGATAGAATCAGCATTAACAGAGTCTGAGAGAACAACGTCGAATGATATTATGCTAACAGTAAAATATGCATCAGACTCTGATTTTAATTTCATTGAGGATAATATTGACAGCAGGTGCTGCTATTTTATCAGCCTATCTCCGGAGCAAAGAAAAAAGCAGTTAATCAGTATTGTTCGTTCTTTTCATTCATTATGGGGTAAGTATGCCCGTGAAAAGCAGGACATAAAGATGCTGAACGAAATGAATAATACATCATGGGTCTGGCCGGACAATATCAACTGGTGAGCAACCACTGTCCGGCCAGTGAGTACCATCAGCGGGCTCTTTTACCAAAAATGTCCTCTGAACGTGACTGAAGCTGTTTGAGTGCTTCGAGCATGTCATCATTATCCAGTGAGCGCTGGGATTTCTTCCCTTCCTGCTTTGGCCGTCGTCGGGAAGGGCCATCTCCAGCGGGAATTGACTGAGAGCGCGTGTTATCCCGCTTGCTCTGCACCAGACTGATAAACTCCAGGGTTCGGCCAAGACGCTTGTTATCGACAATCGCGCCCTGGTCGATTTCTGACAGTCGGTCGTAGGTAGAGTAGGGAAGTAGCGTACCGTTCAGGCGCAGCTCTTTTCTGCCATCAGGATAGTGATACACATCGATATATTTACCTATTGCACGGCGACTCAGTTCGCTGTCTTCAATCAGGTACAACATTTTATCATATTGTATCGTCAACGATTTTGAGACTTTACGTTTTTCACGAACAGTGAAAATAAGCCCCAGGTCCTCATCATGTTCTACAGCACGGTGTACGTCAAAATCATGTCGCGGTACTTTGCCAAAACGGCGGTTATAGTCAGCCATATAGGCCTCAGCGAAGTCATTTGCAGCCTCCATTGAACAAATGCCCTGTAACCGCAGCTCTTTGACCAGACGATCCTGTAAAGTGAGGTGAGCTCGTTCTACACGCCCTTTGGCGGGACTGGTTTCTGCACAGATAGTCTGGATGTTCAGTTCATGCATGGCTCGCCCAAACTGAGTATGCCCGTCTCCGCCTGTGGCGTGTTTATTGTTAACACGAAAAACACCGGCTTTATCGCTGTACAGTGCCAGCGGTTTACCATGCTTATCGATATAGCGCCGCGTGGCTTCGAAGTAAGAAAACGTGGACTCCGATTTAACAAACAACAGTTCCATCAGTTTGCTGGTTGCATCATCAACATAGACCAGCGCGGTGCAGGCCGGGCCACGGCCTTCAAACCAGTCGTGATCACAGCCATCTATTTGTATCAGCTCACCAGTACACGGACGCCGGTACCGTGGTTGAGGGATCCTTGCGGCACGTTGTTTACGGGGAACCCATAAGCCAGCCCGCACCATGATGCGCCGGACAGTTTCTTTGCCAAGAAACAGTCCGTGGAGTTCTTCGAGCTTTTCACGCGCCAGAGTCGGACCGAAATCAGCATAACGCGTCTTGATCAGTTCCAGAGCCTGATCTGCGAGCCCGGGTGGCAACTGGCGGTTACCACGCATGCCACATCGTCTGCTGGCCATACCAAGCGGTCCGCCTTCACGGTAACGGGCAAGAAGTCTGCGGCATTGCCTGTCGCTGATACCGAGGTGCTCGGCCGCACGGCGCGTTGTGATGCGACGTTCAATGACGTCCTGTATAATCTTGATCCGGTTGATCTCTTTCAAAGTAAACACTCCTGAGCTTTCTGCGCTCATGATATGCCTCCCGGTAGTTTAAACGGACCAGTGAAGCTTACCATAGCGCGGACATCTGAATTGAGCCACAGGCGGACATTACTATTGAGCCATTACATTATAAGTGCGTATAACGTGGATTATGTTAACCCAAAACGTTTAATTGTAATGGATAGTCGAATTGGGTATACTTTCGGGAAGTACTTCAATTCATAATATACCCATGACTGAACTCGTTGAAAGTAAGCTGTGCCGAAAATGCAAGACTCTGAAGAGCTTGTTAGACTTCGGAATTGACCGTAAAAGTAAGGATGGCCATAAGACTCGCTGCCGCCAGTGCGTAGCTGGCGAAAACCGGTTGTATAAATTGAATAACCGCAATGTAGTCAATGCAGCCAAGAACCGGTATCGTCAACGCCATACCGCCGAAATGGCCGACTATATGCGTTTGTATCGTGCCAGGGTCCGTGGAAGCCAGCTGGCTGACCGCCACCGTCAGCACCTGGAGTTTCACAAAGAAGTGAATATTCAGCTTCAATTTAGGCTCGGAGCCATCATGGCCTCTCAGTTACTTCAGAATGACAAAACTATAGAGATTGAAAAGTTACTTTTAAAGTACCTTAAATCGCCTGAATCTGCTTCCGGAAGAAAGGCTCTTAATGAAGCTAGGGGAATCGCTTTCAGAGCGAAAATATCATATGAGGCGTTCAATACTCTTTTGAATACATTGAACAGATCACGAATTTAGATGCCCCGTTAGTATAAATCGTGTTTCTAAAGGCTTTCGTATGTTTAAAAAAGGAAAAAGCTTAATAGCTTTTAGTGATTAAAATTACTATGCAGGCGAAATAAATGAGCAGATTTTATGATTTCAATGCGTTAGGGAAGGTGCGAATAAGCGGGGAAATTCTTCTCGGCTGACTCAGTCATTTCATTTCTTCATGTTTGAGCCGATTTTTTCTCCCGTAAATGCCTTGAATCAGCCTATTTAGACCGTTTCTTCGCCATTTAAGGCGTTATCCCCAGTTTTTAGTGAGATCTCTCCCACTGACGTATCATTTGGTCCGCCCGAAACAGGTTGGCCAGCGTGAATAACATCGCCAGTTGGTTATCGTTTTTCAGCAACCCCTTGTATCTGGCTTTCACGAAGCCGAACTGTCGCTTGATGATGCGAAATGGGTGCTCCACCCTGGCACGGATGCTGGCTTTCATGTATTCGATGTTGATGGCCGTTTTGTTCTTGCGTGGATGCTGTTTCAAGGTTCTTACCTTGCCGGGGCGCTCGGCGATCAGCCAGTCCACATCCACCTCGGCCAGCTCCTCGCGCTGTGGCGCCCCTTGGTAGCCGGCATCGGCTGAGACAAATTGCTCCTCTCCATGCAGCAGATTACCCAGCTGATTGAGGTCATGCTCGTTGGCCGCGGTGGTGACTAGGCTGTGGGTCAGGCCACTCTTGGCATCGACACCAATGTGGGCCTTCATGCCAAAGTGCCACTGATTGCCTTTCTTGGTCTGATGCATCTCCGGATCGCGTTGCTGCTCTTTGTTCTTGGTCGAGCTGGGTGCCTCAATGATGGTGGCATCGACCAAGGTGCCTTGAGTCATCATGACGCCTGCTTCGGCCAGCCAGCGATTGATGGTCTTGAACAATTGGCGGGCCAGTTGATGCTGCTCCAGCAGGTGGCGGAAATTCATGATGGTGGTGCGGTCCGGCAAGGCGCTATCCAGGGATAACCGGGCAAACAGACGCATGGAGGCGATTTCGTACAGAGCATCTTCCATCGCGCCATCGCTCAGGTTGTACCAATGCTGCATGCAGTGAATGCGTAGCATGGTTTCCAGCGGATAAGGTCGCCGGCCATTACCAGCCTTGGGGTAAAACGGCTCGATGACTTCCACCATGTTTTGCCATGGCAGAATCTGCTCCATGCGGGACAAGAAAATCTCTTTTCTGGTCTGACGGCGCTTACTGCTGAATTCACTGTCGGCGAAGGTAAGTTGATGACTCATGATGAACCCTGTTCCATGGCTCCAGATGACAAACATGATCTCATATCAGGGACTTGTTCGCACCTTCCATAAGAGGCCATTCACATGTCGGTAATTCAATGGTGGTTAACTTATTTCTTTAATGCCGCTTCTGAGTATTTAATCTCCACCCGACAGATGTCGTGCCGTTTTATCAAATCTACAAACTCTGGCCTCTTCCTGAAACTACTCTCCTCTTCCGATCTCTTAAGAAGGAATTACATTTGAGACGCTTACCCGTATATCTGCTACTCGACACGTCCGGCTCTATGCACGGAGAGCCTATCGAAGCGGTTAAGAATGGCGTTCAGACGCTGCTTACCACGCTGAAACAGGATCCGTATGCACTCGAAACGGCTTACGTGTCAGTGATCACCTTTGATTCTTCAGCCCGACAGGCAGTCCCCCTGACAGACCTCCTGAGTTTCCAGATGCCAGCACTAACAGCCAGCGGCACCACGTCTCTTGGCGAAGCGCTTACCCTGACGGCCAGCTCCATTGCCAAAGAAGTACAGAAAACGACGGCTGACACTAAAGGTGACTGGCGTCCCCTAGTATTCCTGATGACGGATGGAAGTCCGAATGATGACTGGCGTAAAGGCCTGAATGACTTTAAAGCCGCCAGAACCGGCGTTGTTGTGGCATGTGCAGCCGGGCATGATGCCGATACCAGCGTCCTCAAAGAAATCACTGAAATCGTGGTTCAGCTCGATACAGCTGACAGTTCGACGATTAAAGCTTTCTTTAAATGGGTCAGTGCGAGCATTTCGGTAGGCAGTCAGAAAGTGGAGTCCAGCAAAAAAGAAGTGATCGGTCTTGAAGACCTGCCACCGCCGCCGCCAGAAGTAAATGTGGTCTTATAATTTTATTAATTAAGGGGATGTCATGTCTGTCAGTCTGAGCAAAGGCCAGGGCGTAAGCCTGAAAAAAAATGAATACGATCTCTCGTCCGTTACTATCGGCCTGGGTTGGGATATTAATGAGGAAAAGAAAGGTTTCCTCGGCGGGATCTTTGGTAAAAAAGAAGAAGAATACGACCTTGATGTGATCGCTTTCCTGTGTAATTCAGCCGGAAAGGTGACCGATCTCGGCAATGTGGAAAATGGTAAACCAACGCTTGTGAATGGCGATATCATCTTTTTCAACAGCCTTCGCCATAAGTCAGGCAATATCTGGCTGACAGGCGATAACCGAACCGGAGCCGGTGACGGTGACGATGAGCAAATTATTGTGCGCCTGAATTCCCTTGACGCTCAGTACGAGAAAATTGTGTTCATCGTTCAGATCTACAATGGTGAAAAGCTCCAGCAGCACTTTGGTAAAGTTCAGAATGCCTTCATCCGGGCAGTAGATGCCCGTAATATTGAAATGGCACGATTCGATCTTTCTGGCGGACCCGCCTTTGCCAGCCAGCGCTCCATGGTCTTTGCCGAGCTGATACGCGAACCTACAGGCTGGAAACTCAAGGCAATTGGTGAGCCTTCAGAATCAGATTCGTTTGTCTCACACCTGAGGAATTACATCTGATGCGTCGCCTGCCTGTTTACCTTGTTATCGACACCTCCGGTTCAATGCGCGGTGAGTCCATCCATTCCGTTAACGTTGGAATTCAGGCGATGCTAAACGCACTCCGCCAGGATCCATACGCCCTCGAAAGTGTCCATGTCTCCATTATCACCTATGACAATGAGGCGCGTGAGTTTATTCCTCTCACGCCGCTGGAAGACTTCCAGTTTTCTGACATCGTTGTGCCAAGCGCTGGCGGGACGTTCACCGGCGCTGCCCTTGAATGTCTGATGCAGTGTGTAGACCGGGATGTGCGTCGCTCAGATGGTGATACAAAAGGAGACTGGCGTCCCCTGGTATTCCTGATGACTGATGGTACGCCTTCTGATGCCATGGCGTACGGTGAAGCGGTAAAAGCTATTCGTGGCCGGGGATTTGGCTCCATCATTGCCTGTGCGGTAGGTCCTAAAGCAGGCCACGAGCATTTAAAACAGCTCACTGATAAGGTTGTGTCTCTGGAGACTCTCGACTCAACCGCTTTTGCAGGTTTCTTTAAATGGGTTTCGGCCAGCGTTTCTTCCGGTAGCACAAGCGCGGGGATCAATGCCGGAACAGATACCCTCCCACCTCCTCCACCAGAAATACAGCTGGTGCTCTGACAGACAGGAAGGTGCTGCTTTACCCGGCAAACGCCTTCCTTTACAGAACCGTTTTCTGCTGACTGTTACCAGCCGTACGAGGGATATTATGAGACGCCTTCCCGTTTTTTTTGTTCTGGACTGTTCAGAGTCCATGATCGGTGAAAACCTGAAAAAAATGACTGATGGTCTGCAAATGATCGTCGGAGATTTAAGAAAAGATCCACACGCACTGGAAACGGCCTGGGTCTCGGTAATCGCATTTGCCGGAATAGCCCGCACGATTGTACCTCTGCACGAAATTGCCTCGTTCTACCCTCCCCGCCTTCCCGTTGGCGGCGGCACGAGCCTTGGGGCTGCATTGCGTGAGTTGACCGTGCAAATTGATACTCAGGTAAGAAAAACCACTCATGAGACTAAAGGCGACTGGAAACCCGTAGTGTATCTCCTTACCGACGGACGTCCGACTGACGACACAACCTTAGAAGTGAAACGCTGGAAAAATAACTACGCGAGTAAGGTGAATCTCATTGCCGTTGGCCTGGGACCGTCAGCGGACCTGAATATCCTGCGGCAGCTGACAGAAAATGTCATGCTATTCACAGAGTCACAGGAAGGCGACTTTACCCGCTTCATCAAATGGATCACGGCCTCGGTTACTGCTCACAGCCGCAGTGTCGGGGACGAAAAACAACCGGAGCTCAGCCAGACTGAATACATAGTTCGCCTGTCCAAAGACGAGTATGTAAAAGCGTACGACGAAAACTGCGTTACGCTCACCGGGCGTTGCAGCAAGACTCGTCGACCGTACCTGATGAAATATGAACGGCCACCAGCAAGGGTTTCCGGGCTCGATTTCAACCTGAACCTGAACAACTTTAATATTGCCGGATGCTATCCCATTGATGAGGACTATTTTGCGTGGTCAGATGCCACCGCTACCGATTTGCAGGTAAACACAAGCGAACTGCATGGTGTACCGGGTTGCCCCCACTGTGGTAATGCCAGTGCGTTTGCCATGTGCTCATGCGGGAAGTTGCTCTGCATTGATGGCCCCGATGACGTGATCTGCCCATGGTGTGAAAAAGGTCTTTCATTCAGCAATGATGGCGGAAACACTAACTTCGACGTAAACAGAGGGAGAGGTTGATGTCGCAAAATACGTCACTTGAAGAAAAGATTATCCGCTTAGTTCTGTCTGAGCTCAGCCACACCGCAGAAGGTGAGCGGCTTTCCCTTCCATCCCAGGATCCTGCCCTGTCTGCCGAGGTTATGCAGCTTATAAAGCGGATTGAGAACCTTGCAAAAGGTACCTCTGCACTGGTTAACGAAGGTGAGAACGAATCAGTGACTGCCCTCCCGCCTGCTCCAGGCCTTGCCGAAAAGCAACAGCCGGTCGGGACTGATGAGGATATGCAGGGAAACCACGCTATTGACAAAAAAGAGACGCAAACAGCCACAGTCAACGAAACCAGCCCTACATTGTGGAAATTGATGCCTTTTTACGAACTTCAGAAACCAGGAAAAAATGAAACTGAAAACCAGCCGTCTCCGATACTAAAACCTGGGCAGGTACCGGAAAGCCAGCATCGGACCGGGTCAGCAGTGCAATGTGTAATGCCCCCGACAGCGAGAATAACCATACCCAACGCCCGCGCAGGCGAACGTTTCTCTTCGCCGGTTGCCATCATACTGGATGAGGGTGGACGGGCGACGATAAGAGACGTTGTCTTTCCCCGGGACATTGGCTTGTCGTATAAAAAAGAACAAGGGTTGCTCACTGGCATACCCACTGAAATTGGCGATATTGAGCTTTCAGTACTGTGGTCATACACTTCGCACGACGAATGCGAAACAAAGTTACTTTTTGTAGTAAACCCGGATCCGAGAAGCCTGTGGAAGGTAATAGAACCACCAGCAGACGCTCCCTACCCTAAGGCCCATCTGGACTCTGCTGGCCTGGTCAGAGATAACATATGTATTGCTGCCGCCAGTCGCCGGGGCCGCTCTCATGAGCATGCCGGGAGCTTCAGAGATGATGACTTCTATATCAACCACTGCCAGGAAACAGGATGGTCTGTCATGCTGGTCGCAGACGGGGCCGGTAGTGCAGTAAATTCCAGAGAGGGATCGCGAATTGCAGTCATGACGGCTGGCGATTACCTTTTCAATCAGCTCAGTGGAGTGAAAGGCGTCCGTTTAAAAGAGCATATCACGACTTGGGAAGGGAGCGATCAGCAGGCAACCATAAACGCCATGCTTCATCATTTTAAACAGGCAGCTACGCTCGCGGTCAACAGCATCCAGAACGAAGCCATTTGTGCAGAACAACCTGTGAAATCCTATTCAACAACCCTTCTTGCAACTGTAGCACTGCGAACTGAAAACGAGCTGTTTGCAGCTGCTTTCTGGCTTGGCGATGGTGCGATAGGTGCATACAGTCCTTCAGGTAAAGTCAGGATACTTGGAAATCCCGATAGCGGAGAATACGCAGGACAAACCCGCTTCCTTGACCAGAGCATTATCGCAGACCCATCATTTACTGGTCGCATCAGCGTGGGCAAATGGAATGACGTATCTCACTTGATCCTTATGACCGACGGCGTATCAGACCCTCTGTTTGAGACTGATAACGGGCTTCGCAGTGACGAAAAATGGACCCGTCTCATTAATGAGATCTCCCCTATCCTCGCAGACGCCAGTATTGCGTCTGAGGGGTTAGGCGACTGGTTAAACTTTTTCTCCACTGGGAACCATGATGACCGCACTATTGCGGTGTTGTGGTAAGGGATACGCTTTTTCGGTGATCAATATGGCAAATATCGTTACGTGTAAAACAAAGAACGGCGAAACAGTCCAGTATGTTGACGAGGTGATTGGTTCAGGCTCGATGAAGGATGTTTACTTTTCGCCTGATAAATCTTACGTCGTCGCTTTTTATCAAAAACCGCAGAATGAGCAGGCCCGGGATCGTATTGATATGATCACCGGCCGCTACAGGCAAAACATTTTTGGACAATCCGGTGGCGAATACTGGAAGGATCTGTTTTGTTGGCCGACCCACGTTGTTGAGCATGGGAATAAAATCGGTATCGTGGTTCCAACCTACCAGAACCATTTTTTCTTTAAATATGGTTCCAAAAACGATGATTTTCTGGATATTAAAGGCCGGGAGAAAGAAGGCAAATGGTTTGCCAGCGCCAGCAACCAGAATAAATTCCTCGATCCGCGTGAACGAGGCAATACGCTTACCTATCTCAAAGTCTGTCTGCTGCTGACAAGAGCCGTCAGAAGGATGCATGCAGCTGGCCTCTGTCACAGCGATCTCAGCTATAAAAACGTGCTGATTGATCCAGAAATGGGCCATGCCTGCATCATTGACGTAGACGGCCTAGTCGTTCCTGGAAAGTATCCTCCCGATGTGGTGGGCACTCCGGATTTTATCGCTCCGGAGGTGGTGAAAACCAGCCATCTTTCCAAAGAAGATCCGAACCGCGTACTGCCAAGCATTACTACTGACCGCCATGCACTGTCGGTGCTTATCTACATGTACCTGTTTTTCCGTCATCCGCTACGTGGCGGAAAAATACATGACATGTCGGATGAAGTGCGTGATGAAACCTTATCAATGGGTGAGAAAGCGCTCTTCATTGAACATCCGACAGACAAAAGTAATGCAGTCAAAATCAGTCAGTTATCCTCCTTTTCACTTCCCTGGGCTGACCCGGGTAAAATTCCTTACACCATCATGGGTCCCTACCTGACGTCATTGTTTGATCGAGCCTTCATCGATGGCTTACATGATGCCACAAAACGCCCTACCGCCGATGAGTGGGAAAGTGCCTTGGTTAAGACCGTTGACCTGATACAGCCCTGCCAAAACACGAAATGTGAACAGAAGTGGTACGTTTTCTCGGGTAAGACAAAGCCGGTCTGTCCTTACTGCGGTACGCCGTATAAAGGTAAGTTGCCAGTGCTTAATTTTTATTCTTCTCGTAAAGAAGGCAGCTATCGTCCTGACGATCACCGGTTGATGGTCTGGAGCGGGCAGTCTATCTATGCGTGGCATGTGAATCGTCTTATCGCGCCAAATGAACGTACAACGGATGCACAAAGGAAACGGGTTGGTTATTTTGTTTACCATAACGATCAATGGTGGTTGGTAAATGAAGGCATATCAGGACTAATGTCATTACCGGATAAGCGGCAGATTATGGTTGGGGAAAAAATAGAACTGAAGAATAACGCTCAATTTGTTTTGTCAAAAGAGGAAGGTGGCAGGCTGGTAGTCGTTCAATTAGTAGAAAACTAACAAATATCTCTTACCAGATTTTAGCTGTTACGGCATTGAGCCACTCATCGCGACTAATTCGATGAGCGGCCCGCCAAACGAGGCTGTGAAGCGCTTATGAAGGCGATGGATCGGTTTAACAAAGAGCTGCGTAGCTCTCTGTTCCTGCTTGGGGAAGGGATTCAGCAGGATTTCAGGGGGTAGCAGACCATACTGTCAATGTCGCCACGGTATACCACTCGCTGGAATGAGCTACTTGTCGTAAAAGCCTGACATCCATGCCAGTGTTACCCGGCATGGTCAGTTCTGGCATGAAAAGCTACTTTAACCACCACGGGCCTTCTGGATTGCGTATTTCAGGGTAGCTTCGTCGACAGCCCCCGGGATGAATGATGTCGTTGCAGCATCGGGTTTTTGCATGTTCATGATAATGAACCCTGGCGTTCCGCTGATCCCGAGAGCTTCCCCCAGTTGCATATTTCCGGAAATGACATTCTCATAGCGACTTTTTTCTCGATCGCTGAATGAGCTGTTGAACCCGGATTTATTCACCACCATGTCTAAATCACTGAGCGTAAACCCTCGCTGGTTGTTGAAGAATACATACGCGCTGGTCATCAGGTTGTTGTGGTACTTACGATACGCTTCAGCGCCAAATGCCTGGTACACATGCAGGCCTGTCGCCGCCCCCATCGCAGAAACGGGTTTCGAACCAGCGAAGATTGGAAATTCTTTAAAGAAGAATTTAACATCGCTGCTCTGGCTCAACACGGATTCAACGACCGGCGCTACCTTCATACAGAAATGGCACTGGTAGTCGAAAAACTCGATGACGGCGACGGCCGCATTATCCGGTCCAATGTTGGGAGTCTCTTTGGTCTCGAAGAGAGCCGGTGCGTAAGGGATGATCCGCTCAAGGGAGGCGTTGGTATTTTGGTTTTCAAGAGCCTTACCCGCTTCAAGCAGATACTGAGGATTTTTTACCAGATAGGTAGCCGCTACCTTTCCTACTTCATCGTTACTGGGGAGCTCAGTTTTAAAATATTTCGACGTGATATACACAGAGCCAGCCGTCGCAATCAACACAGAAATTAAAACAGACGCTACGGGTTTTAAATAATTTAATTTAGTCATAGCCACCTTTACGAATTCAACTTGTTAGTTATCAACCTGTGTTCGATTATACTGTCACAGCACATCGGAATTATTCGTTAAAGAACCCTTTTTGGAGGAATTAGAATGTTACGGCATTTATTCTTACTGACCGCCACAACGTTCTTATGTGGGTGCAGCTATCATTTCGGGAATGATGTTGATGCTTACGATTTAATGTCACGCCCGGTAGGCAACAAGAAATTTGAAATTGTAGCGCCTGATGACAGTATACAATCGCGCATGTTTGCAGCCCGGTTTGCGAGTGGATTAACGGGGATAGGGTTTAATATTTCCAACCATCTGCCCGACTATATTCTCAGATTCAGTTACAGTAAGACCCAGGAAAATATGCAATACAGTGAACAGCTGGTGACGGGCATAACCGGATATGTCGTCGAGAAGAAGACAACGAAAAAAGATAAACACGGGCAGACTCAGACGGACTATGACTATAAACCCGTCAGCGGGATCGTGGGGTCAGAGACGATATCACAGAGGCATTTCTGGCGCCGCCTTGATGTGGAAGTCTACCCTGCGGGGAAAGGGGCACAACAGGTTCTTAAAGTCAGTATGCAGAGCAATGCGCCAATCCCATCGGACAGCATTGCGTATTCCGCAATGATCGACGCTCTGGCCGGGAAACTGGATGCCCCGCTACGCTCCGGAAACTATGTCGCATCGGTTCCCTGGAACTAATGACCAGCACCGCAACGCCCAACCGCAAAGTGACTTTTCTCACCTGCATGCCGCACCTTTACCGGCCTCCTCTGTTGAAATCATAGAGCCGGTAAAGATCACCGATCGTCATTGCATCCACTTTGGACACGAACAAATACTCAAACTGCGCTTTCTGAATATCTGACACTGACGCATCGTCCAGCACCTCCTGGTAAAATCGAGCACTGATGCATCTCTCCGGATGCATGAACTGGTACCGACTCTGGAGAACCACCATTAGTAAAAACAGAATCAGCAGAACGAGAAGTAATATTTGGTTGGAGAGCTCCAGTCCCAGCGACACACCGATGGTTGCCAGGAAACAGAGAGTCCATCCGACCAGGGCAAAAGGAGCCTTTTGGATCTTTTGTTGGTAATAACGGAAGATCACCGGATCATTTAAATACCGCTTATCCGGTAATCCCGTTGCCCGGGTGACAATGCTGAGCCAGAGCGACATTTTCTAACCCCCAAATCGCGGATATACGGCGCTCTCAGGCCATACGTTCATAAAAGGCAACCAATGGCTGGGTGATGGGGTTTTGTACAAGCTCGGGGCGAATGGCTTTCAGCTGCCTTACCGGCGCTAGCTCATCCGTCGGCTTCACGATTCCATTGCCCGGACCTTTCCGGGTACTGTCGGTGTTCACCTTTAGCCTGTCATTATTCAGATACGATTCAACCCGCTTAGACATGGCGTCGCTGGGGGATGATGCGTCATTAAGTTTTTTTAAAACCGCGTCTTTATCCGTCTGAGCCGCAGAGACCAGCAGTTCACTGCTGGCCTCAATGTCTGCGTTGCAGGACCCGAACTGGCATTGGGCCGCAAAGACGGGTTGAGTGCCAACCGCCACGAGCATTAACGTTGTCAGTATTACAGATTTCATAATCACCTCTTGCAGTCGTGAAAAGTCACTTTTGTGCGGTGCCCATGCGGGTCACCAGATTTTCCGGGCTCAACCAGCCGGTGAACAACTGAGGTTTACCCGACAGCGTTACCATGGTTGGCGTACCCTGAAGCGGAATAGTTGAAGCAACCTGGAAATGCGATTTGATAATATCGAGGCAGGCCGCGTCAGGCCGTCCTTCCGGAATGATTGATATCGAGCTCATTGCAGCATCCAGCGCATCATTAGGTTTGGCCGCACACCAGATTTTTGCCATATTCCCCGCGACCACGGAGTTCAGGCCTGCACGCGGAAAAGTGAGGAATTTTATTGAGATCCCGGCATCGAGATAGGATTGAAGATCATGATGTAGTTTCTGGCAATACCCGCAGGTTATATCAGTAAACACCGCCAGGCGATATTTTTCATTCGCCGACTTATATTCTATGGATTTTGTTTTAGCAGCAAACTCCCTGACGCCTTTCAGTATCGCCTGTTCCGTTGTATTCTCCACATCTTTGCCGTTAACATGAAACAAGCTCCCGGTAAAAATGTAATCACCATCTTTGCTGACGTAACTCACGCCTTCTCTTGAAATCACGGTATAAATATCTTTTACTGGGGATGGTTCAATATGCTCGATGGACAGCCCAACTTCTTTTAATTTCTTCAGTGCTGCATCAGGAAGCACGTCAGTTTTCACTGTCTGGGCATTCATGCTAAAGGCCGTACAAGATGCCAGTAATAAGAATGATGCCTTGATAGTCTTATTCATTTCAGCTCCTTTAATGGAGCATTAATACTATCATGCGAAAAAATCCTCCAAATTCGCTTAAGGGACAAAATTCCCTCCCTATAGTAAAAATTTTTAGCCCGCGATGTGGGAGAATATCCAGTATGTAATTCCAGTGGAGATTATCTCGTGTTTATACCACCAGCAGATGATGTGAAACCTATTCCCGTTCCTGTTGAAGTCTACACACAGTGCATTACCGATGCCTCCCGCTTTTTCGGGATTGATGCAGAATTGGTCTTTACGCTTTTTGATAATGAAGGCGGAAAAGTGGGAACGTTCAGCCGGAATAAAAATGGCACTTATGATATTGGACCTATGCAGATCAATTCGTCCAATCTGCCGGAAATACGTGGCCACTTTCCGTCTGTTACCTGGCGGGTATTGGCCTATGACGCCTGTGCCAGTTTCTGGGTAGGTACCTGGTGGCTTTACCGGAAAATTGTAGACCGAAATGGTAATGTATTTGAAGGGATTGCCGATTACAACAGCAAAACCCCTAAGGTCCGGGCGAGGTATATCTTTAACTTCATGGTCAAATACAATCGCCGGATTCAGGGCCGGAATGGCATGGACGAGTTATATCAGTGGACGCAACCAAAGACCCAGTACAACGGACATATTGTAAAAAATGTTCCGGAGTAAATTACCCCCCTACTCTCCAATTTATTGTTTAGTTGTTTTACGTGGCTGTGAACAATTCATCACTGAGCGAGTGAAACTGTCCCGTGAAAGAGGTTAGGTATGCTCCAATCAATATACGAATTCCTGTGCAAGATACGCTGTTCTCCACAGAAGCTTAGAAATAAAGACTTGGACGGGATCTTGCCTCAGGATGAATCAACAGCTGGCTTATGGGGACCTCTGCCATTAATCCATATTGTTCTTTTCCTGGATTTTGATGGTGTAATCCACAAATGTCAGAATGAATCTTTCGAACGGATGTATTTGATTGAGAAGTTACTTGATGCAAGTCCTTCAATGTTCATCGTTATATCAAGTTCATGGAGAGAATGCGGGAGTATTACCTACCTAAAGTCACTTTTCCGCTCGCCGTACAGAGACCGGGTAATTGGCGCAACCCCATCCCTGTGTCTACCCTCGGGGGGAATAGGGGTACGTGCAGCTGAATGTGAAGAATTCGTGGCCAGGCACCAGGTAAAAGCCTTTATCTGCCTTGATGACGATACGACCCTGTTTCCGCCAGAATATCCGCACCTGATCCGTACGGATTATTACACGGGGGTTAAAGAAAAGGACATAACGGATCTGATAGCCAGATATAACCTACTGATGGCCCGTTTTTATTAAAAAAGTAACTTTTCCACACACTCCGTCAAAAAAAACCATGATTCGCCATCTACCAAAAACACTGCATCAGTCGATCAGAAAAGTAACTTTTTCCTCAACTTTAATTTAGGCCAGTAAGCATTCACGTTTCTTAGGGTGGCGAGTGAACTGGATTTGGAAAGAGAATTTGAATCGTGATTAAGATAGTATCCTGTTTGACCATTGTTTTAAAACTGAACAAACCTTATCCAATGCTCAGTTAGCCGGTGTACTTTTCTCAGATTCGTGGTTTACCTTGAATAGCACTGCCGTGAATAGTTATTTTCCCCGGATGCAGGCATAAAAAAGCCGTGCCCAAAAAGAGCACGGCTTTTATCAGTCAGTATTCACTCCTACTTCTTATTATCATTCAGCCAGTTTTCAGCTCTCTCTATTCTCGACTGATACGGTTCGTTTGTATTGTTAAGGTCTGACTTCATAAAGTTAACGAACGCATCTGCTTTATCCGACCCGAAGCGTGGATCATCGGTCAGTTGCTGACGAATCGCACGCTCTGAGTTTTGTGATGCACTCTCATACGTCTTGATCCCATCACTTCCCATATCCTTATAACGGCTGGTCACCGCGCTCAGACCATCTGACATTTGCAGGTGGTTGCCAACCTTGCCCAATAACGAACTCGGCATATTTACCGGATTCGTTGCATCGTTTGCCAAAGATGCGGGCGTAGTCAGGACCCCAATACCTGAGAGCATGTCGTTTACGGGTTTTGCTCCGATAACGTCAAGCCCTCTGGCAACACTCTCCTGGCCCGATAAAAGCGTACTGCCAATCACACTACGTTCTGTATTGGACTCAATTTTATTACCAGCAAGGGTATCAATCGTGGTTTGGGTTCGTTGGCCAACGATCCCGCCGCCAGAGCCGCCTTCACCAAGATTCGCCCTTATTGCTGAATCAAGAGAGCCTGAAGCCTTGTTGTGCATGTTGAAACCTTCATGGATACTCTGGAGATCATTCATCCCCCAGCTAACGTTGTAGTGACCCAGCTCGGTGAGGAGGCTTTGAGTATCCGCTTTCAGTTGTTCTTTCTCAGCGCCGGTTGCCATTGTACTGGCCCCATAGGTAAACACGGCTTGTGCGGCCAGCTCCGCCCGTTTGTCATCCGGCTTTTTGGTTGGGTCATTTGCAACCCTGTCAAAATAATTCGGGAGGTTGTTTGATATCCCGCGTATCTGGCTATCTCCGTACATAGAATTCAGTTTTTCGCTGGTATTACCCATGCCTGAAGTAGCATGCTTGCCGCCTATACCAGTTTGAAGCTGGTCGAAAGTTTGGTTGGCGTTCTTAACGTCCTGCCCAGCCCCCTGAATTCTTCCCACGGTCTCATTAGTCACTACAGGGGTATTCTTATCCAACGACGAGAGAACACTTTGGTTTTCTTCGCTATAGGAGTTAGCTACATTACCTTTATGAATGCCCTGAATATCTTCTTTACTGACCGAGCCCACATTGTACGGCGTAACACCTGATTCGGTTTGTCCGCCAATATGTTGATTAGCATTCTGCTGGTTCTGTGCCAATCCAGCTTTCGCCTGAGCATCCAGACCTTGCCCTACGTCAGCAACACGATCGGCACTCATTACGCCGGAGGTATCTACATGGTCTGGTGTGCGCTCCTGCGCCTGTGCAATGGTATTAATACCCGATGCATCACCAGTGATTCGGTCAAGTTGATTGGTAATTGGCAGCATCTGTTGAGCGTTACCGCCGAAGTCAGCAACCAGCCCTTTAAGCAGGCTGGAGGTCTCACGCAGATCCTGCTTATTGCTCTCAGCCGTTTCACCCCTGGCAGTATCAATCGCAATTTTTTGCTCACTAAAGTCGCGTGTCGTTGCCACCAGCGCATCAGTTCGCTGGAGTTGTGATCCCAACTGAGTGCTGGCCTTAAATGTGTCATTGTAAGAATTGAATTTATCCATAAACGCATTCTCATCAAGACCATTTTTCCGTGCAAAATTACGCACATCATCATCGCTGAAGTTTTTATTACGAATAGAATCGGAGAATCTGTCTAGGTTGACAGACTGTCTTGAGTCGAGTGTCATGCCGGTATTAGCGCTGGCGTTCGTTGAAAGTGACGTCGACAGATTTTCGGCCATTGTCTGTGTTGCCTGGTTCATTTTTGATGCAGCTTCTTTGAATGCATTGGTCTGTGCAAACTGATCACTGTTTACCTGAGAAGCCGCTTTACTCATTTGTTCAGAAAGTCCTGAGTTTTCTGACAATTGAGTCGTAATAGCTTTATTCAAATCAGTTAAGAGGCTATCACTGCCTGAATTCGATTTTGAGATCCCTGAACCAACGGTACCCGATGCTTTCAGACCTAGTGAATCCATCACTTTCTGACCTATGCCCCCAGCCCCCCCTTTTCCAAGTTTTTCCTCGCCACCAAGTCCCAAACTTCCATTGAGGAGAAGGTTTGACACCACACCAGCTAATTGCTGCGAATTAATTCCGTGCTTCGCCCCTACGCTATTAGCGACGTTTGCACCGGCCTGGTCTGTATATGATTTCAAGTTTTGCAGATTCGAGGAAAATTGCTGGCCCGATTGCCCCGAACGACCAACTTCACTCATCTGATTGTAGGCCTGCTGGAATGAATTACTTGCTGCACTCATGACTGATGAGGTCATTGCCGCCCCTTGTCCCTGGCTTGACGCGATACTTGAACCTGCATTCCACGTACCGAGTCGGAAGTTACTGGAGTCCATGGCCCCGCCACCGCTGAACCCCTGCCCGGTGCTTGTCAGTGCTGTACGATTAACATCCCCAAATGATGATTTTCCGCTATTTGGCGCATCCCACACTTTCGGCGTGAGGTGGCTGGAGTCCACAGGTGCGGGTGGCGTAACTCCTTTCATCGCATTCATCATTGGATGAATGGATTGCGTCATCAGGAACAGCGTCAGGACTGGGATAAGAGCATAGAGCGCTGATGCAACTGATAAGTAAGAACTATATGTTTCGGCAAGCCCTGGTAAGCCCATCCAAGTCACCGCGTTACTCTGACTATTCAGTGTGCTCCATGTATCAAGATCCGCTGTTGCCACCTTCTTCACGTAGGCATTGACCATCACCGCAGTAATCGGCCACATATTAACGAAGAGAATCAACTGAAGATATTTTGCCGCTGCGGCAACACCGTTTCCGCCGAGTGCAAGCAGCATGAGCAATGCAAACGGAGCAACCATGTACGCAAACATTTCAAGAAACGCAATTGCCGCACCAGATAATTGCAGCCAGAGCTGCCCCTGAGATGCCATGGTATTCGTACGTTTTAATGATGCCTCAAACAGTTGCATATCCGAGGCCAGACCAAGTGGGGTTTTGTATTTACTGGCACCATTACGTAGCTCATTCATGATGAACAAAGAAAGCGTCGCGTCATAAGCGCCAATCGCCTTGCCATACATGCCGTTCGCCGACGCCATTACATCCGTGAAGCTCGATCCGGATGCGGCACCGCCCGCCTCTTCTGGGGTAAGAATACCGTTTGTTTGCCCAATCAAAGCAATCGTCTGTCGAGCCTCCGGGGTGCTCGTTACCTGTTTAACGGTCGACCAGACCTCTTCACAAGTCGCTGACTTTGAACTATTCACACCCACGATGTTAGCAGATGCGTTCTTCAGCGAACCTTTCATCGCCTGATTAATGCGTTCCATGCTTTCCGCGACATTTGAAGAGAAAATATCGTTAAAAATGGTTTCTTTCCCAGCGATTTTCGCGCTTGAGTTTTGTGTTCCCTTGAGGCAGTTATAGGCCAGTGATTGCACTGTCGCACACACGTTCATCGCACCTAATCCGCTAACTGGTTCGGGGAACGCTGAACAATACCCCTGGCTGTCCCCGCCCCATTGTAAGAATTTAACGAAGCGAATCATCGGGCCAAGAGTAATGTCATCATCAAGCGTGGTTGCGGCAAAGTCGATCGGCGCCAGCGGATCAAACGCCGTTTTATAGTCTTTGAGTAGGCCCTGGCTAAGGTTAGTGGTTACAGTTCCCATCGCCGCGATAAAAACAGGAATACCATCGACATTTCTCACTTCACCAGACTTAACCGATTCAATAGTCACATCCACGCGTACTATTGCCATCGAAAAAAGAATCAGCCCAAGAATCCATGAAAATATCGGCACCTCTGCTTTTGTCGGGTTCAACAGCCAAAGCCATGTTTTATAAAACAGGCTGGCTCCAGCCAGCACCGCTGCCGTGGTGAGAAATGCTTTTACACCGGTATATTGTGAGAAAATCAGGGCAATCCCGTTAAGGGCGGACCACACGAACTCGATATCACCTACTGTATAGATGTTGTAATCCATATCAGACCTCAGTTACCTGTGCCACGAAGACTTTCCATGAACGCCTTCCTCTTTAATCGGCGATCATCCCATGCTGAAATGACATCAGAGCTGTTACCTACCTGGCTACGGGTGAGCTCGTAAGCTGCTTTTACCTGATTGCTAAGGTTTTCAGATAACCGAGTCAGGTCCTGCCGCCGTCCGGAAAGTGATTCACTGGGGATATTCATAGCGCTGATCTTTGCTTCAACTTGCCGAAGCATGTTAATGACAAGGCTGGTGGCCGCTATTGCACTGATATCCTGGATATAGGCATAGCCTTCAGGGACATCAAAAGTCTGAAGAGAATCAAGAATTGTTGGGATGCCGATATAAGAAATAATGCGTAATTCATCATCAGAGATCCTGACATCGCTGATTGCCTTTGTTTGAACCTGAATTAGGAGGTCTGAAATCGTATCCTTCAGTCCTTTGAAACCACCATCCATCACTTCAGACATAACCAGGCATTGCGACTTTCTCGCTGAAGCAGGATCGGGTACAGGCGAACATTTGAGCATTTTTATGGAGCCACCAGCCGGAGGACCCATGATGAAATCCGATACCGTCATCGTCGATGGACGAACTTCCATCCCCGCTTTTTCACCTTTAGCATCCCAGTTGATAATCACAGTGCCGACAAGCGACATCAGCTGCTCTGCGAGTTTGTAGCCAGATAATTCAGTCACGCCACCGATATTCATAGAACCTTTATCGATGTCCATAAATGACATATAGAAAAGGTTTCCACTGAATTT
The DNA here is from genome assembly GCF_013705725.1 of Klebsiella sp. RHBSTW-00484. Lineage (NCBI taxonomy): Bacteria > Pseudomonadati > Pseudomonadota > Gammaproteobacteria > Enterobacterales > Enterobacteriaceae > Klebsiella > Klebsiella sp. RHBSTW-00484. The sequence goes on from NZ_CP055482.1 coordinate 177,520, forward strand.
TTCAGCAAACTCTTCAGGGTCTTTTGCTTTTACCTGGGAGGTCACAGTTTCTGGCGACTTGGTCATTGATGAACCGAAATCAGGCAACAATCCATTAAGAGTACCAAGCATTGAAGCTGGGCCGGAACTGACCGCATTCGCATACTGGCTGGGTGGTCCAACATTTTCAGAAAGAAACGAGTAAGTAGCGTTGCAGGAATCTTTGGCAAATTTGTTCAACGCCTGCAATTTGTTCTGGATATCATTAATAGTCGCAGCACAGTCAGCACAGATTGCCGATACCGCGACATTAAATGCATAAATCGCGGCCCCCTGCGCGATACCGCGAGCAACCTGCACCAACTGATCTCCGTTAATCATACTGAATGAACCGAGGAAAACATCGATGCCGTTACAGCCGACGGAAGCTTTGGGGAAAGACATTGAAACTAAATTGGTATTCACGTTTGTTGTGCGGTAGGAAAAAGAGCCGCCAACCACACCGGTACGGGTGGCCGTTTCAAAACTGGCCGGGCTGGTTGTCGTCATCATTCCATTAAAAATATTACGCATGGCGTTATCGGCACCGGCATTTGGTGCAATCATCGCCGTGCAAACGGCTAACGACAAAAGTAACTTTTTTGCACAAACATGGAGGTTAGCGCGCATATGGGCCTCCTAAACTGCCACCAACATTCAAGTAGTTCACAGGGTCCGCTGTAGGCATATCGTACCCTTCCAACTTCTGGTCCATTATTCGTTGCAATAAGAACGGGTCAGATTCCATTTCTGATTTATTCACTGTAATTACGCCATCCTCACCAATGGTATATTGGCGCTTAATATCTAACGTGGATTGGAATGAGGCATCATCAATCAGGTTCATGCCCTTTGCAGCCAGAATAATAGTATTCTTGAGCTCCTCAGCAGTGATCATACCTTCGCTAATTCGTTGCGCTGATGACCCGTCTTTCGACACAAGGAAAATAGTTGGCACTTCGCGGATTTTGAATTGATCAATAATCTGCGCATTAGGGACAGAGAAATCCTGGAACAACCCATTTTGTAATGGTCTGCCATCCATGCTGACAGGGAGAATGTCGACCGAATAGTAATTCTGCATAAACTGGAGGATTTGACTTTCTTCGTGGCAGAACTCACAGGTACTCTGGAAAAAGAAAAAGAGCCCGGATCTTGTGAAAATATCTTTCATTACCGTCTGCTGGTTTTTTTCCACAACCGTACGATGTGCATCCAAGGCAACCTTCTCAACCGGCTGTCTTCGTTTTTCAGACATCATTGGATTTTTAAGAAAATAATCTTTCGACTTATCCGAAAATCGCGTACCGATATCCAACATTAAACGTTGCGCTGTATAAAACCTCGATAAGTTTTCAGGGGTCGGATTATCCATTGCCTGAGTCAAAAGCCGGGGCATATTGTCCTTTAGCCACTTTGAATTAAGATCAATCTTTTCTTCTTGTACTGGCTGGGACGAAGATGCAACAGGAGGCGTAGTCTCATTAATTTCTTCCTCAGTTTTCCGGGCTGGGTCGTCATACCAGAAAAAACCTTTCTTAAAGGCTTGTCCTGACACAAATGGGGTGTCTTTGATAAGGGTCTGGTCTTCATTTGCATGGACGCCAGTTATAAACAAAGACATCAGCACTAACATCTTTGAAGGCAGTAACGTTAATCGAGTCATTCACCGATCTCCTCATGGAATAGAGGTATGATGGCATAAAAAAAATCACCGGGAGTTCGATAACGGAGTAGATTTCATGCGTTAAAAAACCAGAAATGTGACGCCGACAAAGCCCCAAAAACGACAGTTCAACACAGTGTCCCGGTAAAGACATGGTCTGTAAGAGAGAAATGGATTAATTATATGACGGTACAGTAATGCAAATTCGCGTTGTCATTCAGACAACACTATCCAGATTATGAACGATCCCCGTACTTTGCTGGTTAACGCATAAGGGAATTTATACTTAATTGAATACCTATAAGAAACGAAATTGGCAGGCGCATCATAAAATCTGGACTTTTCAAAGACCGTAATGAATCAAAGAATGGCAATTCATGTTAGTTATACTTACAGAAAATGAACGTTGGAAGGATAGAGCAGACAAAAAAATACGGATGGTAGTAATATTTAACACAGTATGTTTTAGATACGTCAGAACGGAAGCCGTCTGAAAATAAACAGCAACATGAGGAACCATGTGTAACGGTATGCAAGCCAAAGATTTAATAGATAAAGACGACGCAGTCTTTAGATTTTTGGTCTCAGCTTAAAACCACTCACATAAAGTAATAGCTAATCTAACTCCTCCTGAGAATATCTCGCTATTGCAGAGACCGTTGACGACAATCTGCACCGAGGGCAATGAGTATCATTGGTATACGGGACAATGTAAGGCCGCTTGCATTTCGCACAAGTTTCGAGTTCCTCTATTTCTTTCATTGACGTGAGGATCTCAATGATTTTATTGACCTCAGGGGCGCAGACGAAATACCCAAGGTTATGCAGCACGCTCATGATTCGGTTGAAGTCAATATTGCGGAAGCTGGATTCCGGATGAATAGGATCAAAACCGAAGTAATTTACCGCGACATCAATAACCGCAGAAAATGCTCTGCGGTTATCCGAACGACGACTCCACCCTCGAATACCTTTTTTAACGTTTTGTTGAGGTTCCGATCTGAAATCAATATTTTCTGCAACATGGCTTCCATAAAGAATTCTTATTGAGTTTTTATTCGCACCAAGTGACATCGTTTTTGTAGCGCTCAACAACATGTTAGCTTTAGTTTGATCGACTTTAGCCATTTTTATTAATCCTTCAAGAGCACTTTATTTGCCAAAGAGTTGAACACATCCTGACGGTGGCATGTAAACATAGTGTCGTAACGCAATAGTTCCATTAAGTCGTCACTAACTTTACCCAAACGAATGTCGGCAGATAATTCGTATGCCCAGGCAAACACCTTAGATTTTAATGTTGCACTATCATCCCCCAACCCCGGTGTAAAGGCAATTATTCGTGGGAATAGAACGACATCGTTAATTGCTTTGAGTGATGACACACCAACATCTTTTATTGCATCTACGGTAGCAGGCTTTAATCCAAAAAATATACTGACAAACTCAGGTGCAAGCATTGACATAAAGAAGATCTGCATAAAATAATCATTTTGTATGTCTACACACTTGGAGCGTAACTGCTGAATTTTGCTCGGATTATAACAATCTTCCTGCCCATTCAACAAAGTAACTTTTTCCCCTGCATTGTAAATGCCGAAGTCAGTATCGTCACTGTCATATTCACGGATAACGTTAGTGTCACCATCAACAACGGCCATAAAAAATTTATCCCACGAGATCTCTTTACCTAAAGAACGTGGAACGAGGAAACTTCCGGGACGTGTTTCAACTTCGAATGCATTATCAGCCATTGCCCCAAACCCGGTTCCAAATAGACGGCGTTGCAGGAGTGGAGACCCTGTTTGATACATAGAAGATCCGTGAATAGGCAATAACATTAGGAATGCACGGTAACTACGAATAATCGAAATCTCGGTACGTAATAGTTTACCGAGTAGGTTACGCGTTATGTTATCTGATTCTGACATGTGCGGATTGTCCTTGCGTCAATACAATTGTACTAATCTTCTACATGAAATTAAAGTTTGGTTTTTGAATGATGAAAAGTAACTTTTGGAATTTTAATACTGCCTATTTGAGTCTTAAAACTAACCATTCATCCATTGGCCTTACTTGTAACACTTTTTGACCAAACTAACCAGAATTTTATCAAAAAACCCTGCGCTTGCTAACGAAATTTTAATCGCTTAAAAAAATAGCAAAGCCCGAATCGTTATCGGCATTAAGCGGCAATAACATTAGCGAAAAAAGCGATTCAGGATGAATATTTTTCCGATTGATTAACATGACTACTACATAGGGTCACTTCTTGCCGAAAAGTGGTCCTATGAAGCCTCGACATAGGGTCACTTCTTTGTGAAAAGTGACCCTATGTAGCCAAGACATAGGGTCACTTTTTTTAAAAGTGGCACTATGCGCAAAAAACATAGGGTCACTTTTGTTTAAAAAGTGGCACTAGATATATGTATAACTTAGTAAGTAAAACAGCACTTTTCAGATCACGGTCTCAAAATACCCATGGCAGAAAAAGTTACTTTTCTGCCGCGCTTAAATGCGCCCATCTCAGCCGTTCCCGTGTTCATCTGGAGCTGCGCACTATCTGTATTCCTCACGCCTCCGAAGCCCCACCTCAAAATTCTCGATAAAAATCACGGAAAAAAGTCCTGTTTGTGAAAAAAAAATAAAAACCACTTCGGTATAGTGATTTCACATCAGGAGGTCACATGTCTAATTCGAAACTAATAAAGTCACTAGAATTATCACGCAGTTTGATGCGTTCACAAATCGAGGTTCTGCGGGAGGCAGCTGAAGACCTTTGCACAAATTACTGGATCGAGTGGAAAGAACGGAATCATCTGGAGATTAATTTACCCCGGCCTAACAATACGCTAAAGCGTGAGTATCTGGGTTCGTATGCGCCGAAAATTGAATTAATCGGTAATGCCAAAAAAGTTACAATCACCTGGCATAAGTTCAGCCCGTTTAAAACCAGGTCTCCCAGTCATATGTCGAAACGGATTTCTGCGATGAAAAGCGGAAAATATTCGAAAAGCTGCTTTGTTAATCATGCCTTCTGGGAATATGAAATGATCGAAAAAACGGAGGGAGTACTAGAACCCTACAGAGAATTACTTGAGTTCTATCATACTGCGTATATCGAACTGGGACGCAAAATCCGTAAATACTCAAAATCAGAGGTGGCACAATGACCGACGTAACAATTAATGAAAGCAAGCAGAAGACACCTGATGTAAATGCCCGCTCCTCTCAGACTCCTGAAGATAGCCGAAGAGCCACGCAAAGTAAAAATGAACATTACGGCATGGCAACAGTAACTATTACTCCAGGCACGCCAGACTTTAACCGATTTCTTACGGCACGGAATCGTTCCGTAATAAGAGGCTTTAATGATGTTAGCATTGCTATTTCATCATTATTCAGGACGGTTAATGCGGTAAAACACCCTGAATTGGTGCAGGCAATTCAGGACTGGTTTAATGAATTGCACGACGAAAACAATTTGATGAAGCAGAATCTGGAGGCCCACATCGCCACTATTAAGGTTGATGAAAGTGATCCATTCTTCTCATCAACTGAGTTTTCTCCGTTCAGATTTGAATCTGTCCAGTTAAACTTCAACAACCAGAACACGATGCGATTTTATAAGCACATCTTTGAAATGAACAACCTTCTGACCCAGATGTATAAATTCAACTCTCTGGGTCAGCTGCCGGTTAGCGATTACAACGTAATGGCGCACAATATTATCCGAAGTCTCAACATGTATATCGAACGGGTCAAAAAAACACTTAACGTGTCGCGCCGTGTAAAAGGTTCTTACAGTCCTGATGAGTTTATCGAAAAGGTAAAACAGTACAAAAGCGTGCAGGCATATATTGCTGCGGAACTATCTGGTAAACGCCAATAAGGATTATTTGATGAATTTCAGGGCGCTATTCCTAAGTATACAAAGAGTTTTAGGCATCTTCTCCAGTAGGGAGAATGATGTGGCTGAGTTAATGATGAAGGATGTTTCGAGTCTTTCACCATTTGCTCAGATTATAGGGGATCAGAAATACACTGTACCGGATCACCCGAATCTTGAAGTCCTGAAATTCATTGAGTACCCAACTCGGCCAGCTGGGATACAAACGTTTAATGAGCAGTCTATTCTTTCTCTTTACAGAGATAAACTGCACTCAATCTCTATGATGCTGGCAATAAGTGATGGAGACATCCGTGAGGATGCCTTTACCTTCACCAATCTGGTTTTAAAACCATTGATTGAATACATCCGTTGGATTCATTTACTTCCTGCTTCAGAAAACCACCACCATAATGGTATTGGCGGATTGTTGTCACATAGCCTGGAAGTTGCAATGATTTCTTTAAAAAATGCCAATCATTCTGAATTGCGCCCAATTGGGTATCAGGATGAAGAAGTCATTCGCCGAAAAGTATATCTCTATGCCGCTTTTATCTGTGGCCTTGTGCATGATGCCGGAAAGGTATATGACCTCGATATAGTAAGTCTGAATCTGAATGAAACTTTAACATGGGCGCCAAGCTCGCAAAGCCTGCTTGACTGGGCACGTGAAAACAATGTTGTCGAATATGAAATACATTGGCGAAAACGCATTCATAACCAACATAATATATGGTCAAGCGTTTTCCTTGAGAGAATATTAGATCCGGTCTGTATGTCATTCCTCGACCGTGTCAAAAAGGAGCGCGTCTATGCAAAAATGGTTACGGCACTGAATGTCTATAACGATGGCAATGACTTTCTGTCCAAATGTGTAAGAACCTCAGATTATTATTCAACGGGAACTGACCTTAATGTATTGAGGGACCCGATAATGGGTCTGCGGTCGAATGATGCTGCGGCAAGAGCAATAGGTACCATTAAGCATAACTTCACCAGTATTAATATTAATAACTATAAATCCAAACCCATGCACATCATTATTGTAAACGGTGAAGTTTACCTCAATGAAAACGCCTTCCTCGACTTTGTACTTAGTGATTTTGCGGCCCACAAGTTCAACTTCCCACAGGGGGATGCAGGTAAAACTGTACTAGTAGAGTCGCTGGTTCAACGGGGTTATGTTGAGCCTTACGATGATGAGCGTGTGGTTCATTATTTTATTCCCGGGACATACTCGGAAAATGAAATAGCCAGCATCTTCCGAAACGGTATCGGTAAGCTGGAATTTTATAATCTCCTGAAACTTCGCTGGATCGGGTTAATTTTTGACTCATATAAAATCCCGGATTCTGTTCCGGGCCTCTTCAGCGTTAATGCAAATAAAGATTTCATCTATATTGATGAACAGAAAACTGTAACAGAATACAGAAGGCCGGTCCCGGGTCGTGAGTCTGTTACCAGAGTAACGGACACCGTAAGCGACGCCATTGAAGATACTCCACAATACGGACTCAAACTCGTGAACGGCCCTGATGCCGACAGTGTCAACGGTAAAAGCAGTGAAAATACTGAAGCCATCACAGAAAGTGTGGAGGCGGCTGGCACGGATAAAGCAACCGATATTATTGATCCGCAGGTTACTACGCCAACAGATACAGCCGGAACAGGCGGCTTGGATGAAAAGGAACGGGTAGAGGAACATGAAGAGCAGAGTCAGATGCGTCTGGTCGAGCAGCTGCATGAAATGCTTCTGAGCGCCCCACTGCCCCACAACGCAGTCATTAATATTGATTCCGTACCTTACCTTAATCTCGATGCTGCTATTGCGTTAATCCCTGGTATTGATGAGGCGGCATTTTGTGATGGGCCCTTTTTCCAGCTGACGTACCGTGATGGATCACTGGATGGTATGTGGATAGTCCGTGACGTAAACAATCTACGCCTGATACAACTGGGGGATAACTGTGCTGGTATTCAGGTGAGCACCTCGGAACCCCGAACCACTTCTACGCTGAAGTCGCTTTTTGATACGTCAATGTACCAGCCGTTGGATATCCCTGAAAGTCCATCATTAAACGAAGCGGTTTCGCCCCCACAAACACCGCTTGATCTCCCTCCGGCGCGACTGAATACCCCCCAGGCTGTAGAGGCCAATTCGGTAGCTGAACAGATTAACGCCCACTCCGAACCGGAGACCGTCACTGCTTCTGAGTATGAGCAATATGGCCACCTGCTGGAAGAAACCCTAGATAGCGATAGTGAGGCATATTCTGACTTTATAGTCGCCGACAACTCTGTGGTTGAACCCCCCCAGCCTGAGGCGAAAAATAGCGATGTCGCCGAATTCCATGATGAAACAGACCAGGTCGTTGCGCCCGGTAAATTGAATGATCCTGAGGATACCAGAGAGCCACCAGCTCCCAATACAACCGGGAAAGAAGTAATTTTAACAAGTCCTGTGTCATCACAGGACCCTATAAAATCGGAACCCGCCGGGGAGAAAGCGAACCATCTATCTCCGGCCCTGGCTCGTCTGTTTGCGGTAAACACTCAAGCAGAGAAGAAGCATGAAAATCCGCCGGTCACGACTCCAGTGAAAGAAGCCTTTAATCGATCCAACTCTGCCACAGTTCAGGCTCCTATTGCCGTTGACCAACCTGGTGCAGAAGAAAAGGAGACACTGGAAGATTTTACCCTGCTAAGTGGCGGTGAAGTTACAGAACTTGAATACGTCGAAATTGCCACAATGCTTCACCACATTCTGACTAAGTTATCTGGGTCGTTTAAAAGAAAGCGGAAAAACCGATTCATGGTTTTGACCCAGAACACCTTTTTTCTGACCCAGTCATGTGTTGAAAAATACGGGACGCAGTTAAATGCGCCTGAGCTTTTTAACCAGCTTCCTCAATACCAGGTCACCTCCGGCGCCATAGTCAATACAAAATGTTTCGCATTCAACATGCCAACTCTGGTAGCCGCATCCGACCGGGCAAAGGTCGATATTGAGTTAATCATTAACACACTTAAAGATGTAGGGAATCTATAATGGCAAAATCAAAAAGGACCAACCTGCACGCCCAGGAAAACTTTTACAGGCCGATATTGGAGTACAGAAGTGCCTCAGTACTTTTAATTTGCGCCATAATAATGCTGTTTATGGGGTTTCGATCAGATGGGTTGAATATTGCCCCCATCATTTTGTATACCGCTGCCTTCATGCTTTTGGTTTGTTTGTACCGCTGTAAAACGGCATACCCTTATTTGATGGCGCACTGGCGCGTGTTTCAGCGCCAGATTATGTTTATTAGCCTTAAATCGCTCAGGTCGATCAACAAAAGTAACTTTTTCTCTAACGAGCGAAAGTACCGCCAGCTGGTACAAGAGTATAAAAAATCCAACCGTCAGGTACCGGACAGAAAAACCTACTTCTGTAACGGCTTTGAATGGGGTCCCGAGCATGCAGATCGCGCGTATCAAATTGCCAATCTCTCAAGCGATAAAAGAGAGATAGCCCTGCCATTTGCCCTAAACCCCATAGCGCGGCATTTTGAGGCGATGGCCAGATCCATGGGTGGCAGTAACGCCATTTTTGCTGTTGATAAACGGGCGCCAATTTTTGTTACCGAAGATAACTGGTTCGGCCATACCCTCATTACCGGAAACGTCGGTACCGGTAAAACAGTCCTTCAGCGGTTATTGAGCATCAGTATGCTGCATTTAGGCCACGTCATTGTGGTTATTGATCCAAAGAACGACGCAGATTGGCGGCAGTCACTTATGGATGAAGCGGCGGAACTTGGGTTGCCATTTTATAAGTTTCACCCTGCCCAGCCTTCTTCTTCAGTGTGTATTGATGTCTGCAACGCTTATACCAATGTTTCGGACCTCACCTCACGCCTTCTTAGTCTGGTTTCGGTTCCCGGGGAAGTTAACCCATTCGTACAATATGCCGAGGCTCTCGTTTCAACTGTGATCACCGGTCTGTCTTACACGGATAAAAAACCGTCGATATATCTCATTCATAAAAACATGAAAAGCCACATGGCAATCCTGAACCTCACCGTAAAAGTTCTGGAATGCTGTTATGCACGGCTCTACGGGCCCGATGTATGGATGGAAAAGGTGAAATATTCTTCGAATGATACTCTACAAGTCCGCTTTAAGCGCCTTGTTGAATGGTTTTCTGCCCACTTCTTGAATTATGAAGGTGCCGAGCCCATTGATTGGATTGATACCGTCGGCCGGTTAGTAGATTATTCTTTGTCTGATCCTGAGCACATGTCAAAAATGACAGCGGGTATTATGCCGCTGTTCAGTCGTCTGACCGAACAACCACTGAATGAATTGCTTTCGCCGTCACCTAATTCACTCACTTCGCGTGAAATAGTCACTTCAGATGGAATATTCAGTACCGGAGGTGTTCTCTATATCTCGCTCGATGGTCTTTCCAACCCGGAATCCGCCCGGGCTATTTCGCAGTTGATAATGTCAGACCTGACGTCCTGCGCGGGTAGTCGCTATAACTCTGATGATGGTGATATGTCCTCACATTCAAGGATCAGTATTTTCGTCGACGAAGCACACTCCGCAATCAACAATTCAATGATAAACTTACTCGCTCAGGGTCGTGCCGCACAAATTGCATTGTTTATTTGCACGCAAACCATTTCCGATTTTATTGCAGCAGCAAACGTTGAGACTGCAAATCGTATTACGGGTCTGTGTAACAATTACATTAGCCTGCGGGTAAACGACACCCCAACGCAAACGCTGGTTGTAGAAAACTTTGGTAAAAGTCCAATTAGTACAAATATGGTCACGTATACGACAGGATCAGAAACCACTTTGCCGCATAATAACTTCTCTGGTTCGATATCAGAAAGAAAGCAAACAACGCTGGAAGAAAGTATTCCGAAAGAGCTTTTAGGCCAGGTTCCAAAATTTCATATTGTGGCCAGACTTCAGGATGGTCGTAAAGTCGTCGGGCAGATCCCGATTGCCGTAAGTGAAAACTCGATGAGACCCAATACAACATTATTGGAGATGTTCCTGAAACCAGCCGGAAAAGTAACTTTGCGTCAGAATGTGGGTTTAGACTATTTAAATAAACATCTAAGGAAATTGCATTGATGGACGAGCAAATTACTCTGACACAAAATCAAATTTTCAGTTCATCTCTGAAAGTCAGTAAAAGCCGTTCGCTTGTTAAACGGCGTATGCAGTCATTAGGCCTGAAGTTTGCCGATTCGCAGGATGTTCGTGACCGTCTGGCAGGGATTGAAAAAGGTGCTTTGAAATCTGTGGGGCAATTTTGCCATGACAACGATGCTGAGTCTTTATCAGCGCTGGCTATTATCCTTTCCGAGCTTTTTCTGCTCCAAGGGGAACTGTCCACCAGCAATGAATACGGTGACCATGAAACAAGTTACTGGTCCGTAGCTCAGGGACCTTGTGATGAATGGGTTCAGTCTCTTCTTACGAGCGAAGACGGACAGCGAAAATTTATTGGTTTTCGCATTACATTCGACAATTCTGAAGAGCGCCGCCGCCTTGTTGATAAAAATTCAAAAATGCTGGGGAGTTATTTACTTCCCTATTTTGTCAATTTTACGAGTGCTGCATCGGCGTTTATTACGCTGCCTGACAGCGTCACGTTTAAACAAGTACAACGCAATAAGCCACTCATTCACCCTGAAACCACATTAAGTCACATTCTTACCATAGAAGACTCGGCGTTTCTCTCTCGTATCAAATTTAAACTAATCTCGGCGATTGACCGCCTGCCCGACCCGACCGGGCTGTATGCCAATATGTTCAACCACATTATGGACCGGGCACTATTAACACACCTCGACCGGGAGCAAATTGATAGCCCTTGTGTGTGCAAAAAGGTCATCTCAACCTACGCAGACACCATGCTAACGCTCCCGGTATTTAATACAGGGATCACCGGGAGATACCGACACTGGACGCCCTGGGGGATTAATTTTGTTGAGTTTAGCCGTCAGGCTGCAAAGGAAAAAGCCTGTGTCTATGTTCCTGAACCCGGTCAAATTCATTGGAAAAGTCCGGAGCATAAGGAACTGGCTGAGTTCAGCCTGATCAACCACATAATCCCGCAGCAATACCACTGGTTGCTGGGTGTGCCAACAATCTGGCGAAGCCACTACCGTGACCATGGCGACCGATTAGACTTATTCAGGGAGTGGAGGGACGCAAATGGCTGCGGATAATTCTGCACGGGCAGTATTCATCAGAGGACTGCTTTTTTTAGGGATGATGCTTTATCTTATTTATAGTCTGGGCTTCCAGAATACTGACGATCTAAAGCAACAAATCACTCAGGAGGTGAACGCCAGTCGTAGCCTCATTTCTAATGACCGGTGGTTGTCGGTTATTGCAAATAGTGAAGCTACTTTGTCGACTCTGATTAATGACTATAAGCTGATCGAATATCTGAATACGATACTGATCCCGGAAACGACGAAACCTGCGCGTGGGCTGAATTACGTTGCAGAGAAGATGTCATCGGTAAACTACACTGTGGCAAAGAATCTCCCCTTGCTCATTTATCAGTCCATTTTCCGCTGGAATCTGATACTCGGCTGGCTGATTGTGTTTTCACCTTACTTAATTGCTATGCTCGCTGACGGCATGTATCAATGGAAATTAAAACGTTACGTTTTCGGTAATGTAACCGTTCAGTTTTACAGGATCTGGTTCAGAGCCTTCTGGATAATTGGTGCATTAACCTTTGTTTACCTCTCAATGCCTAATATGTCTCTTTTTAACAATATCGCTCAACTGTTCCCCCCTGTCGCATTGCTGATATTGGGAATTGCACTCAACCGCTTGTGGTCTAACTTTCAAAAACTTATGTAATAAGGTGGTCAGATGTTTAACCGTAAAAATAAGAAGTCACCTGCCAATATCAAAGAATCGCTTGATGAGAACGCTGACCGTTTTTATAAGATGTTCCGAATCCATACCACCTCAAAAGTGGTTATTTCCCTTCTGGCATTAGCAGCAGCAGGGGTTTCGGCCTTTAATATTTACGATAAGTATCAGGAATCAGAAGGACGAATGGATCATATTGCCGTCGTGCGCATATCGGGAGAAATGGGCACCGGGTCAGAGGCCGGTGACGGTTCTGTGATAGCCGCAGCACTGGCAAAAGCGTACAACAACCCGCATGCCAAAGCTGTCATTATCGAGGCGGAGTCAGGTGGTGGCGGACCTTCAGACGCGATTATTATTTATCGCCAGATTAATGCACTTCGAAGCCACCAGCAGAAGATTGAACGTATTTCACATGCGGAATCCGCAAGCAAGACCCGTAATACGGGTGATACCAGTGCTTCACGCTCGCAGGACGATATCAATGCCGAACAATCGAAACGCAATACCCTGGAGGTCCTCTCCGCCGGGAGTGGCCGTTTCATTGCCGATATGGAAACCAGCTATAAGCCTATTATCGTTAGCGTCAAAGGCATTTGTGCTTCAGCGTGCTACTACGCCGTGTCCCCTGCTGACGCCATTTATGCAGATAGCAGCGCTCTGACCGGCTCGATCGGCATACGAATGGATCACTGGAACCTGTCCCGCGTCATGGATACGGTCGGTGTTAAAAATGAGCCGCTCACAGCAGGGGAATTTAAAGCTGCACTCGACCCTTATCATCCGCTTTCCGAGGCCACCCGGGATTTTATGCAGAAGCAAATCCTGGATTCCATGCATGAAAAATTTATTTCGGACGTTGAGCAAGGCCGGGGTAACAAACTAATTAGCCGCCCGGAGGCAAATGCTGTCGCTCTGTATTCCGGCCGGGTATGGACAACGCAGCAAGCAATCCAGTACGGTCTCATCGACGGTGACCTGACACCAGTCGAGGTCCGTTCGCGTCTGTCTCAAATGTATTCGACCACTACATTCAAAACGTACAACGAGCCGCAACGATCGCTTCGCTCCGCGCTCGGTATGTTAATGAGCCTGTCAACCAACATCGAAACGCTGGCGGGCACAACCTCCCGGTTACTTGATTCTGTTCAGGCCACCAGCTATCCGACGGTGAAATAAGATGGACGTGATCCTGATGGCGTGGCGGGTGATAGCAATAAGTATTATTGCCCTGGTACTCATTGTGCTTTATTGCTTGATGGGATTCGTATCGTCAGCCATTGCTGAACGCAGGACGGCCAAGCAAATTGAAGCGTACCTTCCTGATGATGCAGAAGGCCTTCTGAGCGATTTAACTCTGCCGGTTAGTGCCACTGGCACCACGCAGATTGATCACGTCCTTATCGCCTCTCATGGGCTCTACGTCATCGAGCAGAAGAACTATGCTGGAAAGCTCTATGGGAAGCTGGATGAAAGCCACTGGCGAAAATGGAAATCGTCAGGGACACTAAAGTTACAAAACCCGTTCAGGCAAAACTACGGTCACATCAAGGCCATTCAGTCTACATTACGCGCCAGCGAACTGGAGTGTATCAATGTTGTCATCATTAACGGGCCCTGCAAGTTTGAAGGTGAGAAGCCAGACTGGCTTTGCATGGGTATGGGTGATTTTGTTCGGAAAGTCACTGAGCGGCGCCAGTTAACTGTATTCAAGCCTGAGGCAGTAAGTTATATCCGTGGGGAGCTGAAGTTAAAGAGAAAGCCTCCTGGCCTTTATACTGATCTGGACCATATCCACAACGTTACCACCAGATACAAAACAACTATGCGATTGGAGCAGCGTATTACCTATAACCTTTTGCGCTTTCTTCGGAATCTACCGGGTAAAATATTCGGTTCGACAAAGTAAAAAAAAGCCCTGCTAATTTATGCGGGGCTTTTTTATGGATTCAACACCGGAATATTTTGCCATGCTTCCTGCATAATTTGCATGACCTCCCCAATGGGTAGCGACGGCCATAAGACTGTGTCAGTCATGATTACGCCAACCGGCTCACATTCAATGGGAACCAGAATTAAAATCACACGAGTCCCTTTAACCTGATACGCAAGATTAACTACCGCCTGTCTGTAGGTTGCCAGAACACCAGAACCGTACTCCGCTGGTTTGCTGGCCCAGTTCCGTACCAGAGCATAAGCCTGCGGCATATAACGATTATCCAGAACGCCCTGTGGCCGACGAAAAGGCACAATATCATCGGAGCGGTAGATAGTAGTGGTGGTTACGTTGGCCGTTGTCATTATTAAACTCCTCCCGTCCAACCCTATTAAATCTGAATGAATAGGGTTCAACTAACAGTTCCTAGCCGTGAAAACTGGCTAGTGTAGCTAGAATTTTTGTTCCATTTGTTGAGCTTCAAAATCTCTCGTTGCCTTCAATAATGAAGCGCCACTGTAGTACTCCGGTTCAGTAATATCATCCTCTTTATTCAACCATTGCGAGGCTGATTCATTGCCTGTCTTAACTGTACTCACATCGCTGCCTTGGTATTTGGGCAACATTACGGCATCCACTTCTTGATAAACGCCATTGCGTTTCACCAGGATTTTAACCGCTTTCGCTTTGCTGCGTTTTTCGCGCACTTTATTAACCAGATACAGCACGACAATCCAGCCTACCAGTACGTAAAGAAAAGTATTCATAATGCCCTCCTTTGTATGTGTCCATTATACCAGGTTCCGTCCCAGCCCAAATAGGTTCGGTGCATGAAAAATAGACTTTCCCGCTTGAATCTGCAAATCACCTCCGGCGTGCCTTTGCTGCCCCGAGAGATATTTTCTTTCCGGATGCGTCTGACAGATTCAGAAAAGGTACTTTTCTGCACGACGGATTTAATTTAGATTCTCTGACTTCACGCCCCACCAGCCAGAGCCCACGGCCGCAACCTTTACGAAAAAAACCGTCAAAATTACCAATGTCGATAGCTCCCCACCAGCGGACGCCTGCGAACAGCATCAATCACCACCACCCCCACATCCGCCACCAGCGTCACCACCACCCCCACATCCACCATCACCGCCTGAGGTATCGGGGGTAAAGAAGGAACCATTTCCGTCGGCAATCCCCCCTCTCTTACTATCCTGCGTATACCGACGCCCTTCGGTCTGGGAATGGCAAAGTGCCTTTTTATTACGGGCTCTCAAAAATAGACAGCAGAAAAGACATACAACCACATAGAGGGTTAAAACAATATGGAGAATCATAAGCACCAGTGAAATCCTGTGAGTCATCGTTAATTGTCTGAGTATTTATATCAAAGTCCCTCGCGCTTAATTTTTGCTAGCACGTCCCTTTTCTCTCGATCGCGAATTAAGATGGCTCAGTTCAGTTACAGACGACACACCGCAGGCATCCGCCAGGCATATCTACACGCAGGTCGGGAGGTCACGACGATTTCTTTCCGGATGCAAGATACCTTTTCAGTTCCCCGGCGCCATCTCGGCACCGGGCGAAACCATCTGCATGCGGGTCAGACTTATACCACCAGCTGTGGGCCCCGGGCAGACCCAGACTCCCTTCCCCGTTTGCCAGCACTGACAGCTGAGTCCATAAAAAGAAACCCGGAGTTACCGGGTTCTTGTGCTGATCAGCTGGCCTTCAGTCCGTGGCTTTGCAGGTGGCTATTGAGCGCATCATAGGCATCGGGTTCATAATTCCAGTTACGCCAGATCAGCTGGCGATCGTGGTCGCGATGATTACGGATGGCAATCTGGAAATGGCCTGCTGGCTGGAGGTTTTCGATAAAGACGTTCTGGTAACCGGCGGCAACGGCGCGGGCTTGAGCCAGTGATAACGGTGATTCGTTGCTGAAAAATCCGCTCATGGGCATTTCCTTCATAATGGCCAGGCCTGAGCCTGGCACTGGGTGTCAGGCCACAAGGCGTTTCGCGAGTTTAACGAAGTGATCTTGGTTGTTGTAGAGCGGCATCTGATAGGCCCGGTCTGAAATAAACATCCGGATCTGGTCAAATGTCATGCCGCAGTTAAAGCCGGTTTCGCTGACATTAGCCCGGGGAAAATCGGCGCAAAATTCGTTTAACACCTTCTCATGGACAATGCCGATATTAAGGAGTCCGGCAGGTCCGTTATCACGGAAAGACACCACCCGGAATGCACCGTACCAGCCCGACTGGCAGAAGAAGGTAAACGCCTGGTTCGCAAGTCCGTTAAACAGCTCGTAACGCAGGCTGGCACTTAGCGATTGACTGTCCAAGCAGTACACACGGTTGATGAAGACGCCTGGGTCGATATTTGCAGGGGTCTGCCCGTAAGCAATACACGGCATAGGCATTTCCGCAGTGTCTTTGTTATCACCAATTACTTTATATTGGGTGGCGATGATATCCGCCAGCATTGATCCACCAAGTGTGTTAATTGCTGCGATGTCGTTAATCTGAATATTAAGATTTTTCATATTTCACCTCGTCGTTTTTTATTATTATTCCACAACCGGTTTCGTGGCTAATAACCTGAAGTGAAATATTTAATAAATAATTCAGTACGACAGACACAAGCCGGTTGACCGTTCAAAAATGTCCTGTAAATGAATACCACAGATATCCAGATTAAAGCGGACAAGCTCTGCTTCATTATTTGAAGTAGAAAATAAATAAAAATCAAATCCACCTGTATTATCATCTTTGAAAATTCTGAAGGAATTATTATCAACAGCGTCGGCCAGTTCAACGTGAACGCCATAGCGCACTTCACCGTCGTCAAACTGTGCAATTCGGCGCACAGATTTAAGACGGACAAATTTCGCCAGCTCCAGTTCGGGCGCCTGGGAAAACGTCAGTGCCTCGAAGATGAGATCAGCCGTTTCATGTTGCTTCCTGCGGTCGAACTCAAACAAACCGCCACCGTTGTTGCGATAGACCGGCTGAAGCGCATTGACCAGGTTGAACGACTGCCGGTTCCTGTCATATCTGTACATTTAAAGGTACTCCAGACCTGCCAGCATCCACCAGCAGGACATAATGTGATTAGTGCCAGTCGGCGATCAGTTCTTCGCACTGCAAAAAGGATAAGCACTGCTGTGCCAACACGGGCAGTACGGCAATGTTGGGTAGGCGGTTGTAACACCAGGCGTTAAACAGCATCTGCCACGGACCGGCGTAGTAACCGGCCATTTTCTTTTTTTGCTTCGGAGTACGGCACGCTGAAATAGCCTGCTGATAGAGACTTTCATTTTCGGCACCTGAGCGTTGTTGCAGTGCCTTGTAAATAAAGGAATAGAGAGCGTCGGAACAATTAGATGCGTAAGCCAGACTGGTTTTCATAATACCTCCTGTTTTTTGGTATTATATAAAATTCGACCTGCTAGCTAATAACCTACACTGAATATATTTTTAAATTCCCATAAATATTAAATATGGACGAATGTGGATTTAAGCGTTGTAAATTATTAAAACCATATCTTATTCTACCATTATGTATTCCCTACAATACGCTTGCTAATTCGTAATTTTGCAGTTATTTGAATATCACCATCCTAAAAGCTGGTAGCCACCTATTTTCCCTCGGATGTAAGTTCACAATAACTCTGTTTATTGCCTGTTCAGTGGCGGTTAAGATTTATAAATGGGTGTGCCATTCGTCAAATCGGTATCCATGGGGTTTGCAGGTACTTATTAAAACGGATCATTCACCTTTTACGTTTACTGCAAACGAGCGTAAGAATTCAGTTGCAGCTCTGCGTCCGCCTGCTGTTGCAGCACGTCCATCACCCGGCTGAGCATGGTCAGCGCCTGGGAGGGGGAGCCGCCAAAAGTCACTTTAATTTCGTTGGTGGTGTGGTGCTGCTCCAGATCGAGAATATTCACTTCCACGTCTTCGCCCTTCTCATCCTTCGCCGTACACTGAATGCTGACCCGGGTCACAGGGTCCTTAACTGTCTGCAATGGTGCCTTCGTGCTGACGTTGATCGCGATATTCTTCATTACCCTGTTTCTCCTTGACCTGTGGTGGTAACCGACCCTACCGGGTGGAGGGTCGGTCAGAAAATCATGCCTGGCCCTGTTGCTGCTTTTCGGCATGCTTACGCAGGTACTGCGTGAGATTGCCGTGGGCTTCACAGATGGCATTCATCTCATCATTGGTCAGCACTAAGGTGTACGTATCGTCGCTGAGGTTCTTAGCGGCACGTTGTTCTGCTTCTTCCGCAATACGCGAAAAAAGCGGGATTGCCGTGTCCGCAATCGTCGTCACGGTCTTTTTGTTGAGTACGCTGGAGACCGATACAGTTTTAGGCTCTGGCGTTTTGATCGGATCTTTCGCCTTCGGCTCCGGGGTGTTTTCCGGAGTTGGCTCCGGGTTGGTCCCAACATTCCCGTCCACCAGCTGCGGCGGGGTGGTCTCATCCGTAGTACCTTCGACGGATGTTTGTTCCGTCACGGTGGTTTCAGGGGTGTTTGCGTTCGTTTCCTGCACGACCGGCGCTTTCGGCTGCATGGCTGCATCAATGTTGCCAGCTTTGACGAATTTAAGGGTTTTGGCCGTAGCCTTGCCATAGACGTCGATGGCTTTGGTGATATTATTCACGGCCTTATCGCCGCTGTAGAGATATTCATCCAGCGCGACATACATGCTCACTTCCCCTGTCACCAGCATAACCTGGAGGGCTTCAGGCAGGTCCAGGACGCGAACCATCTGACGCAGGTGCTGTTCTGTTTTACCGCGACGCTTGGCCAGTTCTGCGAACGTTTTAGGTTCTTCAGCATCTTCGACCATCCGTTTGATGGAGAGCGCCTCAGCCACGACAGACAGAGCCAGATTAGAGTTACCGTCCAGCGTAAACTGTTCGGCACTGGCGCGGCTACCGCGAAACTCCTCGCAGCGAATTAACGAAATCAGTTCACGCCCTTCCTCTGCCAGCTCGATGTTTGCCATAGCGGCGGCGCGGATACGACATGCCCCCTGACGCAGAACAGGACGACCATTCAGAACCTGCACGACGATAGCTGGTACGCTTAAAGGCTCAGACTTATAGGACTCTTTAAGACTGTTCAGGTGGGCTACCACGTGGGGTAAGGAGTAGTAGCTTTCTCCCATGCCAGCGGTACGGGTGTTAAAACCTTCTTCCTCTTCGACCACTGCCGGGTTGATGACCAGACCATTGCTTTTGCGTGCGCCGTTACCGGAACGCTCCAGGTAAGTGCGCAGGCTGATATCGTTGTTAGCGGTTTTTACATCATTTTCGATAGTGGACATTGTGGCCTTCCTTTTAAATTTTCGTTTAGGGTGGTTGTTCGCTACAACACAACAATACCAGGTTCGATTCATTTCCTAATAACCTGAGGCGAAAAAAAAAGTAACTTTTTTTCCCGTGGTAATAGTACGTGATCCGTCCGTTTTAATTTTTCGCTAAGGAGGCCAAATTTAACTTTAGTGTGAAATCGGGTACCAAAAAGCCGGAATTTATCGAAAAAGTTACTTTTCCGTCTGCAAGAACCCACAATAATGCAGAACCGTCAGCATGAAAGGTGTTACATGCGCTGAAGGGAAGATGAGTAAGAGGGGAACTGCGGCGTCACAAGGCATCTAAAGTTACTTTTCCAAAATATGGAATGGCAATCTATCTATCGCTATAAAAGAATAACCGGGATCACTGTCGAACATCTCAACGCGGGGCAGGTAGAATGAGGGAATTAAAATCGGGCCAGGCTAAATCTGCCCGGCCATCGGGAAAGGATACGGCGGCATGGGTCTTACACGAGATAATGCGAATGTATGGTCTTTTCCGGTTGCGACTGTTGGGTTTCTTTCTCACCTGTGGCTAACCGTCGGTATTCGGCGTCACAAAACATCCGTAAGTTGGTAAAGACTTTCTCCATAAACTCAGCGTGAGCAAACGACTCACCCGGGGATTGTGTACGTTCTTTCATACATTCCTTTTTAATCATGTCGACACCTTCGGCACAGGTTGCAGCGGGTACGTCAGCGGGTCACCGGCTGGCGCTGATAATTCGTGAATCCGGAATAGTATTCTACCCTGTTCGCATGCCACATCTGGTCGATAAGCGGGGAATTTCAATCCTATATTGAACCCAGCGACCACCGCAGGGAGAAGGGGCACATTCTCCCCCGCTCTTCTTCCGTCTGCGGGAGGTCACACTCGGCGCGGTGTCCCCGGGCAGAATCATGCTGTGACGGCTGGCGTCCATATCAAGATGTCAGCTCCTGGATTAAACCGCCTCCATCTTCTGTAAATGCAGGGGCTAATGACTGTGTGCAACTGAATTTACCGCAGCATCCGTCCTGTATAAAAAATCCTCAAAACGTTGTTTTCTATTGTATTGACAATAGAAGTTCAGAAGATCATAGTAATCCCATGGCGCGGCATCCGCACCAACGCCCCGGCGTTTCCGGGCATAAGGTAAGCATCATGACCCACGATATCGACACCCTCATTCGTCTGTCCCAGCATAAGTCCCACATCGTCGCTGTACGCCGCCTGCAACTGGCCTTTGAGCTAGAGCTGCGCGACGCAAAAATCAACTCACGTGACGTCGCTGATGCGCTGGCTACCTTGAATGCGGCTATCAGTCTGGAAGAAGAGCTGAACGGCTCTGCGTATGACGATCTGCATTTTGACCTGACCGATGGCGCGAAAGTCGACGCAGCCGAACTGGCAGCGTACCGGGCACAGAAACCGGTGGCTTCCTGCATCGTGGCCGATGGCAGCATTGTGCCAGACGGTTTCGGTGATTACTGCGAGCCGCTGGCAGATGGGGCGCATGACTTGTTTGTCCGTCCGGTCTCGGCATAAGGAGCGATCCATGAGCAAAGAGACTCTGTCACTGGCAACCCGTTACGCAGGCAACTCCTCTGTGATTTCGGAAATGCAGACAGCGCTGGACGTAATGCCGCTGGTGACGGAAGCCGTTCAGAGCGTGTGCGAACGGGTTGAATGTGAGCCCACTGAATTTCTGGACGCGATGGCGCTTGTAAAACGTTTCCTGCTGGCAAAACAAGATGAACTCCGTGCGGAAAGCGTTTCAATCCGCAAGCAGCTGGGTGAGATGGGGGAATAATGATGATTAAGGCTACTATCAGCAACGATGCGCTTCGCACCCGTATTCAGGCGCTGCGTAAAACCAGTGCAAACACCCTTGTCAGCACGACGAAATTCGACGCTGATGCGCTGGAGGAGCTCCTGCGCCTGCGTACCGCAGTGAAGCTGAGACGAGTACGCGTGGTCCAGAGTGGCACCTGCGACTGCGAGGAGCCCTGTGAATGCATGCCCGGGCTGTATGTAACCGTCGACTCCGGCGTGGGTCACGGCCAGGCGGTCTGGACTTACCGGGACGACGGAAAATCCGGTCTGGCGTACTGGTGCGAATTTATGGGACTCGCTCCATTCTGGGCCGAAGACCAGATGAATGCCGCCGAACTGCTTCGCGAGAAGCTGGCCTGGCTGGGTGAACATGTCGAGGTGGTCCCGTGGTAATGAAGCTGTATTGCCCCGAGTGCCTGGCGTACCTTGAAGGGGGGGATGGAACGCTACAGGACTGTCACTGCGGCTGGAAACAGCCGGTCAGCTCTTCCACTGAAGAGGGCGATGATCATGACGCTGACTAACGCCCAAATTTATACTCTGCGTCGGCTGAATACCGGAACCCGCTACCTGATGCAGGGCAACGGAAAGAAAGGGATGGAGCAGCGTCCAGATTGCCTCAGTACGCTGGGATATTTTCCGGTTAATGCCCCCAGTCTGCCGCCCCTCTTCCGGCTGGGCCTGATTGAGTTCACTCTGAAAAGTGGGTTAGAACAGAGCTGTTTCTATCGCGTACGGCTGACCGGGCGTGGGCAGGAGTTAGCCACAACGGCGGTGATCTCGGTGGGCTGACTCAGCCCGCTGCTGCACTGCGCATTACAACTTTAACAGTCTGATTTAAAAAATAAATACAGCTATCAGGTGGAAAAAGCACCCGTTGTTTTGTATTGACAAAACAACTCTGATTCTGTATATTTAATCACACAGCGGCACTCTGGCCGCACGCCCCGGCGTTTCCGGGCATACAGGATAACCCCATGAAACCGATGCTTAAATCCGCTTTCTTCTCAGCTGTTAAATCACTCCTCACCAACGGCTTCAGACCAACCTTCTACACCGTTAACTGTGGCCGAATCGGCATTATCGCCTTTACCGATAAAAACGGTTCTAAGCAGGTTGAACAGGTCTATTCCTGTACCTCGCTTGCCGTGAAGACCATTGCTCCCCGTTTCGAAAAGTGGTTTGCTGCTGCCGTGGCGGAATTTCATGCGGCCGCAGCTGAGACTCTGGAGTCGGGCCAGCGGGTCCTGGACAAGGGTACTGTTCGTACCGTGACGGGATTTCGAAGTGCATTCATCCGCAGCGCTAACGGCACACCCCGTGCCCAGGCACGGACTGGCGTAGTCATGCTTGATCATCGGCACGAAGTTATGGCCGGTGATCTTGTTCGAATGGCTGACAATCCATCAGACACCGTCGTCCATAATACAGACCAACAGCCTGACCAGACAATTCATTCTAACGTGCAGAACGTTTCCGTAAACCTCGCCACAGGACTGGCCCCTGACCCGACGGTTTCAACAGCGACATGACACGGCTGCACTCTCCCCCTGGGAGCCGCACTACGCGGCTCTGTTTGACCGAGAACACTATGACCGATAACAATGAAAAGCACGTTAACGCGATCCATATGAAGGGCAACGATAACGCGAAAAAAGATGAGGCCGACAAAGCAACGGCACTGGTCCAGATGCGTATGACCCCGGAGAAAAAATCACGCTATGTCCGTGAGGCGAAGCGTAATGGCCTGACTATCTCGGCATGGATTCAGCGTCATATGGATCAGGTATGTGATGAGTCAGACGTAAACTATCTAAAGAAAAAGGCTGGCGAGCAATAGGCGACAGTCCACCAGCAGCAGCGAAAAGTTACTTTCCCGGTTGCCTGAAAAGGACCGCATACTGCAAACACAAGGTGTGAACATCACACCCCCGCCCCGGCGGCTCCGGGCAAAGGAGTATCCAATGAAACTTTCCCGCCAGACCACGAACGACACTGCTGTTATCGAAGGTACCCGCAGCCACTTCTGGGGTCGCTCGCTCTACTTCATCATTGAGAATGCGCCCAGGGCACACCTCGTCGCTATTGATGAATTGCTGGATGCAGCGGGTTGGGAAAGCGATCACTGTCCAAACTACGAAGATGACGATGCGTTTGGGCATGCCGGTTACAGCTGCGGGTACATGATTGAGATCGATGACGTGGCACGCTTCAGGGCTGACTATAAGCGCCTCAAAAAGCAGATTGCCGCCCATATCGCCGCCCAGCGTAAAGCCGCAGCCAAACAGACGGCATGAATTTTAATGCAAGCGTTGAGCCTGCATCTAAAAGGAACTGTGCAATGACCGAACAACTATCGGATGAAAAACTGCACCAGCTGGAAGGTGCTGCCGCAAATTACCGTACGACATACCAGGCGCACCTCGCTAATCCACTGGATGGCTCCGCAGTACAGGACTGGGATGAAGCGACCCGTCAACTAATGGCGGTCATCAATTACGATGAAGCCAATATTATCGCGCACCTACTGGCTCGCCGGGATGCAGATCTTGCCAGGCATGAAAGCGACATGACCCGGGCTATCGCAGCTTGGCAGACGGCATCCGTGAAGCTGTCCGAGCAGGCCAGCCAGCAACCAGAATTCCACCTCCGCCGTGTTGGTGGGGACGAGGAGCTCTATGCCCCTTGTGGAAAAGATTATCCACGGGGAAGAGCGTACTACGTTAAGCCGGTAGTGAGCCTGGTTACCGTAAATTGTCCGCCCTGCGACCAATGCTTTGATTCTGCCGACGCCGCAACGGCCTACCGGGATGAGCAGTGGAGACATGTGCTGAGTGAAGCTGGTGTGCTGGTTACGCCGGGGGAGACAGCCCCGGTTCAGCCCACTGAAGACAAGCCGCTTTCCAAATAGTGCGATTGAAAATGAAAACGAAGATGAAACAGCCCAAATCTGCACTTCAGAATGCGATGAAGGGCGAAGAGCCTGCGAGCGTACAAATTCAGATGCGTGCCACTGTAACAAGAAAAGAACGCTATAAGGCGCAGGCAATTCAGGAGGATCTGAATTTAACCGAATGGATGGCGAATCATCTGGACGCCGTCTGTGACGCCGCCGAAGGAAAGGCATCCGTCAGCATCTTTTCCCCGGTTGTACCGGAGAAGATCCCAGACAGCGTCTACCAGGTCATCTATCAGGAATGCGGCGGGTTCGTGGACTGCGATGCGAATGCCCAGACGATCTGGAATGCCTGCCGCCAGGCCATTCTGAAAAACGTGAAAGACTGAATACCCGGCGTCATTTTACCGGATGCAGCAAGGACAAACATGACCATAATTGAACGCCGTGCAGAGATGCGCCAGACGGCCATTAAAGCTCTGCTGGATGCTGAAGAAGCACTGACCGCACTGGCTATGTCCTATGAGCTACAGCCCAATGAGAAGACCAGTGCATGTCATCCACAAACCAGTACTCTCTCCACGACCAGCCAGGTTCGGAAATTGCGGCGGGTCCTCGAAAAATTGAGGCGTTGAGAATTAAACAGGACGCAGGAGGAGGTACCCAGTGCGAGCCGCAGCCGTTCTGGGGAGAATTTTAATCCGACGGTATTCCACTGAGACTGTTGAATGCCTTGGGTAATTGAGTGGCGGTCTGCCACCGAACGGAAGGAAAAAAGGGTTTCCCCGACCGGAGAAACCCTTTTCTAAAGGTGCTATTGGCTTGCTGGCCACATCTGAATCGAGGGGGGTTACCCCCCCTCTTTCAGCTACTTACCGGATTCGTAGTCCATCACAGCCGACACTTCCCGCGTACAGTCTTTCAGCCGCAGTTCGCAGAGCGAATTGCGCGTAAGCCAGGTGAATATCAACAGCGTAAGACATACTATCAATACGCACAAAACAACGGGTTGGTTCGGCAGTTTCATGGCTTCTTCTCCTGTCAACGCAAAGCAGAAGTGTCACCATCGGTGCGAAACAGAGATGTCATGCTTTGGTTCAGAGAATGCGTTTGACCGCCTCGCTATATACTTCCGAGCGTTCTCTTTTCCCAACAGAAATCACGAAAACGACAACTTTCTCGTCTATAACCTGGTATACAAGGCGATAGCCTGAAGACCGGAGCTTAATCTTGTAACAATCAGGCATACCACGGAGCTTGTTTGCTTCAATCCGGGGTGACTCAAGTACTTCAACCAGCTTCTTTTTCAACTGTTCACGTACCGTCGAGCCCAGCTTTCGCCATTCCTTTAGTGCCCGCTCGTCAAAATCCAGAAAATACGCCATCAGAGTTCATCCAGCGTCACACGTACTGGCTTAGGATTACGAAGTCGTTCTTTCACTATCTCCACAAGTTCAGCATCTTCATCACTCAGGAGTGTCTGTTTGAACGGCAAGCGTTCATTGTCAGCGATATACTCGAGCATGAGACGAAGCGCTTCAGAAGGAGTTACGCCCATTTTTTCAAGCGCGGCGTAAGAACGCGCTTTAAGTTCATCGTCAATACGTAGGTTAATGCTACCCATGTCTTACACCCCTTGTAATTACAAATGTCATTACAAGTATCGCACTACAACATGCTTAGGGCAAGTCACGAAGTAAGTCAGAAAGTAGTCGTAAGAACGGTGATCACTGTCCGCTTTGTGCCAGAAGCGGACTTTTTAAAAATATTGCGTGCCCAACAATTGGGCGCAGGTCACATCAAGTACCCTCAGAATTATAGAGAATACCTGAAATTTTTGTAGAGCGAGGTTTGTTACCCTGCCCGACCAGCGACATGTGGTTAGTTTAGTGATCAGAAATGTCGAGCGTTTGGTCGTTCATTGACGCGGGATCTTCCAACGGTTCCACATGAGTGGTGATATGGATAAAAGGCAGTGCGGTGCGGATATCATTCTCTATACGCTCGGCCCAGTCGTGCCCATATTGAACAGTCCATCGCCCAGGAACTAGGATGTGCATTGTCATAAACGCCCGCCCGCCAGCCTGGCGTGTACGTAGTGCATGGAAATCAAGCCCCTGTTCACGATATCCTGCCAGCAGTGACTCGATTTTTTTGAGTTCTTCCGTGGGTAGCGATACGTCCATCAGACCTGCAGCTGAACGACTCATAAGCTGATAACCAGTCCAAACGATGTTGGCTGCGACCAGCAATGCAACGATCGGATCGACCCAAAACCAGCCGGTCAGATAAACCAGTCCGACACCAAAAATGACACCGACCGACGTCCAGACATCGGTCAGCAGGTGATGAGCATCTGCCTCAAGAGTGATAGAGTTGTGCTGCCTGCCAGCCCTTAACAAAATGCGAGCCGTCACAAAATTAAGGATTGATGCGACTGTTGAAACCAGTAATCCGAGACCAATCTCCTCAAGCGGCTGTGGAGTTAACATCCGCTCAACTGCGGTATAGGCGATACTGGCTGCCGCCAATAGGATCAGAAATCCTTCGAAAGCACTCGAGAAATATTCGGCTTTGCCGTGCCCATATGCATGGTTCTCATCGGCCGGAAGCGCAGCCAAGGTCAGCATCCAGAGCGCCATTAGGGCTCCTGCGAGGTTAACTACGGATTCGATGGCATCAGATAGCAGACCGACCGAACCGGTCATTTTCCACGCCACACCTTTGAGTCCGATAGTGGCAATAGCCGTGGCAATGGAAAGCCAAGCGTAGTGCGTCAGCGGACGAGGTAACCCTTTTGTTTTAGTCATTATTAACTTCCTAAAATAGGACGACTAACTCACATTTCTATCCATGATAGATAATTAAACAATCATTTCGCCATGAATATTTTTTCGTTTTTATTAAATTTAATTAAAAAGTCTCTGCAAGTGCTGTTTCATCTTCTAGTAAACTAAATTTTATTTTTAGGGTTTTCTTCAACTTGAAGTAATATTATCTCACAACAGATTAGTCACTTAGGTTAACTGAGCGGCTTTTATATTTTTCAATTAAAATATGCAAAACTCCCATTGCACCATGTGCATAAAAATAGACCTCAATGAAAGTAGTAAAGAACTTATGCCAGTGGATTACTGTTTCAGCCAGATTTGACTGCATGGTATTCAACAAGAACCATAGGCCACCTGAAAGTGCTACAATTAGCAATGCTAGGGAAGGTGCGAACAAGTTCCTGATATGAGATCATCATATTCATCCGGAGCGCATCCCAGAGGGACATCATGAGCCATCAACTCACCTTCGCCGATAGTGAATTCAGCACTAAGCGCCGTCAGACCCGAAAAGAGATTTTCCTCTCCCGCATGGAGCAGATTCTGCCATGGCAGAATATGACCGCTGTCATCGAGCCGTTTTATCCCAAGGCGGGCAATGGCCGACGGCCCTATCCGCTGGAGACCATGCTGCGTATTCACTGCATGCAGCATTGGTACAACCTGAGCGACGGTGCCATGGAAGATGCCCTGTACGAAATCGCCTCCATGCGCCTGTTTGCCCGATTATCCCTGGATAGCGCCCTGCCGGATCGCACCACCATCATGAATTTCCGCCACCTGCTCGAGCAGCATCAACTGGCCCGTCAATTGTTCAAGACCATCAATCGCTGGCTGGCCGAAGCAGGCGTCATGATGACCCAAGGCACTTTGGTGGATGCCACCATCATTGAGGCACCCAGCTCTACCAAGAACAAAGAGCAGCAACGCGATC
Source organism: Klebsiella sp. RHBSTW-00484 (assembly GCF_013705725.1). Taxonomy (NCBI): domain Bacteria; kingdom Pseudomonadati; phylum Pseudomonadota; class Gammaproteobacteria; order Enterobacterales; family Enterobacteriaceae; genus Klebsiella; species Klebsiella sp. RHBSTW-00484. The sequence continues at coordinate 205,770 of NZ_CP055482.1, forward strand.
CGGAGATGCATCAGACCAAGAAAGGCAATCAGTGGCACTTTGGCATGAAGGCCCACATTGGTGTCGATGCCAAGAGTGGCCTGACCCACAGCCTAGTCACCACCGCGGCCAACGAGCATGACCTCAATCAGCTGGGTAATCTGCTTCATGGAGAGGAGCAATTTGTCTCAGCCGATGCCGGCTACCAAGGAGCGCCACAGCGCGAGGAGCTGGCCGAGGTGGATGTGGACTGGCTGATCGCCGAGCGTCCCGGCAGGGTAAAAACCTTGAAGCAGCATCCGCGCAAGAACAAAACGGCCATCAACATCGAATACATGAAAGCCAGCATCCGTGCCAGGGTGGAGCACCCGTTTCGCATCATCAAGCGGCAGTTCGGCTTCGTGAAAGCCAGATACAAAGGGCTGCTGAAAAACGATAACCAACTGGCGATGTTATTCACCCTGGCCAACCTGTTTCGGGTGGACCAAATGATACGTCAGTGGGAGAGATCTCAGTAAAAACCGGAAATAACGCCAGAAATGGTGGAAAAAATAGCCTAAATAGGCTGATTCGATGTGTTTGCGGGAAAAAAATCGGCCCAGATCCGCGAAATTTTAATCAGCGAGTCAGCTTGGGAAGAAATGACCTGCTTATTCGCACCTTCCCTAGAACTCCAAATCCTTGGATTGTACTGGCAATACCTCCCGAATGTGCATCGGGCAGTCGGAAACTAGTCAACGTTTTTATATCTTGCTTAATACCACTAAAGTCAAGCCCTACCCATGAAAAATAATAAGTAAAACCTCTTTGAGTAAGCATCCAACTTAACATAATAAAACCACAAATAATCAGTCCTAACCCTGAAATAATGTGCATCCAGGTTATAACTCCTTCAAGACTATGTTCACCAATTGCTTCGGTCTCTGTCAGATTAGAGTTAATAATTTGTGATAATATTAGAAATGCCACAATGATGTGAAGAATACGAAAAAAAGGAGCGTAATCATGGGGTAATAGATTCCAGAGTCGCAATTTCATTAATGAGTCCTTAGTAAATTTATCGATGATCTTAATCATACAAAAGAATTATTAGGATAACCTTAATTCTTAAAATTGCAGCAGGCATTAGTTCACCTCTGATATGGCCACTTGCGAAATGGGAATGGTAACTGTTATTACTATGTGTTTACTTGCTGTTCTTGTTACGCAGCCCCTTAAACACATTACTTTCAAATATGATTTCCTGCTGGGTTTAAATATGTGTCTTTCTATAGTGCGGCAACCTATTTTTACACCAACTCATGAATTAAATAAGAATCATAAATTAAATGAGAGGTTTAATTCTCTTGCTTAACGCGATGATATTAAATGGAAATTTTAATTTTTGTAATTTATTAAACAGTTAGAATGAGACATGGTAAATACGATCTTCCTTTAGATAATTCTGATAGCACTTTTTCTACTGGGCAGTCTGCAATGTCCGCTTCACGCCCTGAGACATTCGACAAGCTTTTTATGGCTTCAGTAAGGGCGAGTGGCGCGCTTCGAGAGCCAGCAAATATTTTGCTTCATCGTACTGGGTTCTGGCCTTCCAGCAGCGGTAAATGATCCTTATCCATTTGAACGCCAGTGCCCGGATCGCAGACTGATGAGATTTGCCCTTCTCTCTGAGGCCCTGATAATACAGTCTGGCCCAGTATGATGAATTAACCGTCTTGGCAGCCCATTCAACAAAGGTTTGCCTGACGAACTTGGCACACTGCCATCGCCAGTGAACCCAGGATTTCTGGCCACTTCGTTCTGTCACCGGTGCAATACCTGCGTAGTTTTGAATTTCTTCAGCGCTGTTAAACCGGTCACGGTTATCACCAAGTGCAGCAAGCATTCGTGGGCCCATACACGGCCCCATGCCCGGAAGTGATTTGAACAGCTCCGCATCTGGCAATGTGTCAAACAACGCTTCGATTCGTTCGTCATAGGTTTTGATGATTTCACTCACGACTTTAATTTGTGTCGCCAGTGCTGTTGCCATCAAAGCATTAGCCTCTATAACGCTCGGGTCTGTAGTCAATGGGATCGCGTTATCAATACTCGCAACACGTTGCTCGGTAAGAGCCATTGCGCGGCCACCTTTGGCATTCAGAAAGTTGCGGATCGTGTCGCGCCTCGCTCGTTTCAGTTGTTGCAGACTGGGCCACCGGATAATCAGCTCACACAATAGTAAGCTACCCCGATGTGAGAACCACTCCAGTGGCTGAGGATAATACTGTTTAAGTGTGTTGATTATCCGGTTCACAAAACGGCGTTTATCTTCAACCAGCTGACGGCGCTGCTCAACCAGTTGCTGGAGTAACCGGATATCCGCATTGTCGGGTTCAATGGCTTTTATCTTTTGGGGATAACGCAGCATTAACTCTAATGCCAGCTCGGCATCCTGCGGGTCATCTTTAGCGCCGCTGGGCGAGAAGGCCTGCCGGTAACGAGCCAGGGACAAAGCGTGGACGGGGAAAACGGTGATAAATGGATATTTCTGAAGAGCATACACCACGGGACCTTTCTTCAGCTCAACGGCGATAGCGATCCTGCCTTTTACCTTCTGGTGTAACTCGGTAAGCCAGACATCAAGTGCTTCCGGCGTATGTTCAATCACATGGAATGTGCGTTCACCGTTTTTAAACTGAACACAGACATCGTGCTTTTTATCTGCCCAGTCCAGACCAACGTGCGCAGCAAATTGATTAGTCGCAGTCATCACCAACTCCTTTTTATCGGGGATTGGTATGCATTCCACGCTCTTCGAAAGAAATATAGCCAGCAGTTTATCTGCATGCCCTGAGTATTCGTTAGCGAACGTGGAGCACCCACTGGCTCGAAAGAAAAGCGGCGATCATCACGTGATTCTCGCTCAATATTCGTAACCAGTAAGCGCATACCCTGAATCACTTAAAGTGTAATTCTCAGGGTGCGAATGACTATATCTCGCTCTTAGCGGACATTAGCATAGGCTATTTACCATAACGCCGCATTACGCGTACCGCTCAGACGGCCTGAGCGCGTTTCTGACGTGTCCCCGTTAAAAACAGTAACAAACCACCCGAAAATGCACGCCAGAAACGCTACGTAAGAATCTATCCTATGACTGGATATGCACTCAACTGAATAACGCCTGGTTTCAGTCCATTTTATCGGGATCAGCCTTCTTTCTGGGTAATTTAGGGGGCTTCACTTGCTGATTACTTTGCGTGCGGCGCGTGAGCCAAGGATGGTCAGCTTTAGGTTTTACGTAGAATTTTGAGCGTAAATCAAAACGGGCATTATCCACACGTTCATGGACACTTTTTTCATCATCCAGTGGTATAGGCTCCGGGCCATCAACATATTTTTCCCATCCCAACGCTTTCCCATCATACAGAACCTTAATTTCACCGTTAAAGCTTTCGCATACCGTGACAACCGAATGCCGAAGTCGATATCCCCGGCCTTCACTGCGAATCTGAAACGCACTGCTTTTGTACTGGAAAGTGAGATTTTTGGAGAGAACGCGCTTCGCCTGGAGGCTGAAGATATAACCCAGTTCCTCTTCAGAATGGTGTACATCAAGATGGGCGTTATCAGCAATACGAGGCGGCGTAGCAAACCGGTTGTTATAGGCTTCAATAAAGGTCGGCAACCATGCGTTTGCTGTTTCAATATCACTGATACCCTGAAGCCGCATTTCTTTGACCAGCCTGTCCTGCAGTGTCTGATTGGCACGCTCTACCCGCCCTTTTGCCTGCGGGCTGTTGGCATGGATTGGCTCGATGCCCAGTGTCTTTATCGCACGTGTGAACTGAGTCAACTCTCCTTCCCGCTCCGGGTTATTTACTCTGAATATACTGTGTCTGTCAGAATAGAGAGCCAGTGGTACGCCATGATCATTAAGGTAACCCCGGAGGGTTTCCATGTAAGCCCGGGTTGTTTCTGCAGGAGCGAATCGTAGCGCCATCAGAGCGCTGGTAGCATCATCGATAAAGACTATCAGTGTGCATTTGGGGCCCCGACCTTCAAACCAGTCATGAGGCGAGCCATCAATCTGGATGAGTTCACCGTAGGATGGGCGCCGCATCCGGCGCTGATAAATTCGGGCAAACTTACGACGACGTTCGCGCCATATGCCCTCCTCTACCATCCACTTCCTGAGAGTTTCAATGGATAAACACAAGCCGTGTATCTCGCGCAATTTTTCGCACGCAAGCGTAGGTCCAAAATCAGCGTAGCGGCCTTTGAGGAGTGAAATTACTGTTGCTCTGAATTCGGTAGAAAAGGAATTATTGGGACGCTTTCCACGTCGGCGGGAAACTAGACCAGAAGGCCCTTCATTTCTATACCGTTGCACCAGACGTTTAACCTGCCGAATAGAAATGCCAATGCGTGCCGCAGCTTGTTCCTGAGTAATATGGCGATTAAGTGACTCCTGAATAATGTGAAGTCGGTCGAGTTCCTTATGACTCATCGTAACAGTCTCTTTGATCATGAAAAATCCCCCAGAGAATTGTCTGGGGACATTTTAGAATGGTTCAAAGGGGACATTACAGCTTGGTGTTAACACATGGCTTCTTCTCCTTGCATTTTTGCAGGTAAGAGGCTAACCTTTAATGTGACTAGCATCAGGGGCCTCGGGTTAATTTGAAAAAATTACTCGGGGCTTTCTGCTTTTTACCACAGTCAAACAGTGATTCTGCTGGCTGGGGCAAAAGCCTCCAGCACCGAAGCCATTATACCACCCAGCCCCCTTCAAACGAACAGGTCGACCGCCTAAATATTTAATAAGTAAGTATTTCAGGTTTTGCTGCCTCGCAGGCCGTAACAGCGGACGGCTGACGTAATCGCTGACGAAACAGACGGATGCAAATCTCTACACTCAACGCCGCCAGCCCGTCCGGTCCCCCGCTTCTTTCCGGCTGTAATCAGTCAGTCTTCGAACCCGCGATCAGTGACAAACGGTGAGCACGAACACAACTGTGCATTAGGCTATCCGGGTAATGGGCGATTTTCTCCAGTTTCTCATCGAGGCGGGTATACGTCAGTCGCCTGATTTTCGTTAGTTCCTCGTGAAGCCAGCGTTTGATAAAGGGATTGCTGGAAAGCAGCACCAAATCGGAGTCCTCCACTTCATCAAAAAGCCAGACGGGTTTTGCCGGAGTAAGACGATAGAGCCAGGGACGCGAATAGTCCCCCGTCGCAATCAGGAACCAGACAACAATGCCAAGTGCGAGCTCCATGACCAGCATCAGGGTAAACTGAATATCCCGGACGTCAGGCTCTCCGGTAAAGCTCATCAGTCGGTCGCCAGTTGCCACACGCTGGATAATACATACCAGCATCAGCAGAGCAAGCAAAAGCCCCATGAGCAGCCCGCCATTCACCTCAAAAGTAGCTTTCTGGACGCGATCAGGCGGTACCTGTCTACGGTAGCGGCCGACCACTTCGCCGATCAGTTCCCTGATGGCCATGCGTTCTTCATCGACCGTTGTTGCGGTATATCCGGACGGGTCCGATTCAGTTTGGTTCATGTACCCTCTCCTCACTCTGAAAATTAATGGTCACAGACACGCTGATCATACCCGGTGAACGGGAGCTAGTTTGCGGGTTAAGGGCTCGAAAAAAACGGGATTAAAGAGGGAAATGACAGCAGGAAGGTGGGATGCAATGAGCTGTTTTGTTTCCCTACAGTTAAGTGGGGGGGGGAAACTGCCATCACCGGAATACGCTGAGAACGGAACGGGCCAAACCGATAAGATGGACGGGCGCTATTTTGATTCCAATATTCGGGATTTTTCTTCCCGCGTCGCCAAACGGGCACTTCCGGAACGGTCGCGGATGAGTAGCGGCTTATCTTTTTTCCAGCTACTTATCGCCGTTTCCCCGAACCGACGCGGCGCATTGCGGTTCCAGCTGGCGATAACGTGGTTATCGTAAACCTCCTGAATAACGACAGAATGAAGAGTTACTGTCTTAATGGTGGTATTGCCCATTTTGGTTCGGAAGAGTGACCAAACGGTCATCCCCGCCTCCAACTGACTGAGTTTCATCTTTGCTCCGGTGATATCGGGGAAGTCGACGTGGTGACGTATTTAATCATAATCACTCACAGCGGATAATGCCGCCAGGTAACAGGGTACTGTCAGCCCAGGCATGAGCAGTCCTTACGGCTATCGTGATTCGGCCAGTGTGCGGGTAATAGTCGCACGCTGACGCTGACGCTCAGCCTTACGCTGGCTGCGGCGGTAAAGCGGTTTCGCAGCAGCATAACGGCAATCCTCCGGGTAGTACCAGCAGCAGCCACAGGGCTCAGGCTGCGGTTTTCCGGCAAGTCCAAATGGTTTCATAATGTCACCTTTAAATGGAAATATTGTTCAGTTCCCGGCCTTCAGACACGGGTTCATTAATGAAGCGGCGTTGCATAAACAGGTACAGATAACCCTCTGTCGAGAACATACAAAGATTCTCAGTAATACAGGCATCGAGATATTCTGTGTCGCTCTGGAGTCGTTTAATGACGCTCATCTGGTTAGCCGCCGACTGAATCAGCGGATAGCCATTAACAGCACGATGAATACCTGAGCGGAATAACGAACGAGCCTTTCCAATCTTTTCCCGGGCAGCGGTCATTTCCATCTCGATAACCGACTGTCGCGCAAGATTAATAGCATCGCCGGATAATTCCGCAAAGCTGACCAGAGACTTATTCATCTAAAACTCCTTTCAGAAATGTGAACTCATTATATCAATACGGCCTCTGGCCCAAATAACCCGTGGTGAAATATTTTGACGAATATCTGAAAAGTGAAAATGGCAACCGGGAAAAGGACGGGTTTTATTTTAAGTGTGCCGATGACGTCTGACAGGGGAATTAAATTTGACGGTCTTTGATTTAAAAAAAGGTAGAAGGAGGTCACCTGGACACCTCCTTCTCCGGCGCTCAGTTTGAGAATACGTTAACGCTGTAGCGTCTACCGAGCACCTCGGCAGTGGTATCCACAATTTTCTGAATATCATCGGTAATCGCGGGTTTACTGAATGCGACAGTATGCAGTTCGCCAGCTTGTTCCGCCGTCGCGCCATCATGAAAGCGGCTGGCATCGTACAGCTGGACCCGGAGCGTCCGGGTGTGATCAACATGGGGCAATGTTCTTCTCCTGTTCAGCCAGTCGCCATAAGCGTTAATAATCACTTTCTTCCGGTTGCGGCTGAGTGACAAACTGGTACTTTACTCCATTAGGGACACCAACGGCTTTTGCTACGGATTCACACAGCAGCGACAGGTCATTCAGCGTCATCGGATATTCGATGTCGACTGAATATAGGGCCCCGGCATTCTCGGCGTCTTCGATGTTTTTAAACTGGGCGCTGAAAATGGCGACGGTAGAAATTTCAATGTTGTGCATGAGTCAGTCCTTATGAAAAAAAAGCCACCGAAAGGTGGCTGAGTAAAAGTTACTGCGCCTGGCTGGCCTTGTCCGCATTTTTGGTGTAACCAACTCGGGCAATGACGACGGCAATTGCAAGGAGAGCAGCGAGACCGCCGTAGAATACAGATCGGGAAACATCGGCGAACATATCGCTCAAGTTATCAACGCCGAGGAGAAATACACAGATAATGACGATAAAGCGAACTGGTTTGCTATAAAACAATTTCATCAGTAGCTATCCTTCTGGGGTGAAATGACAACAGCATTACACCACATCAGATACCGTTTTTTTTTCGCTAACGGGCCTATTTTGACCAGAAAAAAATAGCGCCTCAGGGTTGGCAATGGCGAGGTTCTTTTCGAGGTACCTGTGGTCATCCCGTCCTGATATCAGAGAGAAAAACGGTTCCAATTGAAAAATTTAGTCGCGTTCGATGGACCTCAGGAGATCACTCCCAGTGGCGCTCAGCTTGACCTGATAATAACTTCCCGGTAAAGGCCGCTGGGACGGATTGGCCAGCTCAACCAACCCAAGCCGAAAGAGGACCGGGGTGCTACGGCATCGCACATCATCCGATGCCCCCCTATACATCCGGCATTCCCGGGCCCGACGAAATTCACCGCAGATCTCATACTGCGTTCCGCTTGCCAGACGATGCAACACATAGATTTGGGCCTGTGTAAGCGGGGAAATAGGTCGCTTTGTGTCAGCCATAATACTCCTTTTAAGGTGGGTCTGTTCGGCTGGCTGAAAGATCAGGGACAGACCATGTTAGACCGATACAGCCTGTGACTCGTTTATCCATTCACCAGCGTTATTTTTGTAGGGGATACTTTGAGACTAAAAGCCTTAAGTTTCTTTTCGATTGCGAGTTCAAACCACTCAAGCGGTGGATTGGCCCCTATATTTCCATACACTTTTTATCACTTAACCCATGACTGGTTCGTCGCCGCAGATATTCCCGTGGCGAACGATACCCCAGTGCACTATGCGGATGCCATTCGTTGTAATGTTCGAAGGCCTCCGCAAGGTTCTTTACCGCTGTTAACCCGTCGGGTTTCGGCATGATGCTGATGTAATCGCGCTTCATCGTTTTCACGAAGCTCTCTGCCATCCCGTTGCTTTCCGGGCTACGTACCGCCGTATGTTTAGGCTCCAGTCCTACCATTCTGGCGAACTGACGCGTCTGATAAGAACGGTAGGCTGAACCGTTGTCTGTCAGCCACTCAACTGGGGATGTCGGCAGGCTGTTACCGAAGCGACGCTCCACGGCACCCAGCATGACGTCCTGCACGGTTTCACTGTCATATCCACCGTTACTGGCCGCCCAGTAAAGTGCCTCGCGATCGCAACAGTCCAGAGCGAACGTGACCCGCAGTTTTTCACCGTTATCACAGCTGAACTCGAAGCCGTCAGAGCACCACCGCTGGTTACTTTCTCCAACGGCCACTTTCCCTGTATGCGCCCGCTTCGATGGCGGTATTTCCGGTTTACGCTCAAGCAGCAGCGCATTCTGACGCATGATGCGGTATACGCGTTTGGCATTGATCACCGCCATGTCGTCAGTTTCTGATTGTCTGCGCAGCAGTGCCCATACCCGACGATAACCATAGGTGGGCAGATCGCCGATAACGGTATGGATACGGGCCAGCGCGTCAGTATCATCAGGCTTGCGCTTGCACCGACGATCCTGCCAGTCCTTCGACCGACGGGCCATGGCATGCAGTTGCGCACGTGAGACCCGGAGGCAACGACTGACAAGGCTTATTCGCCATCCTCCGGCAACAAGGGCACGTGCGCTATCCACTTTTTTTGTCGGCCATATTCAACGGCTTCTTTTAGCAGCTCGTTTTCCATGGTTTTCTTGCCCAACAGGCGCTGCAGCTCTTTAATTTGCTTCATCGCAGATGCCAGCTCCGACGCGGGCACAACCTGTTCTCCTGCGGCAACGGCTGTAAGGCTGCCTTCCTGATACTGCTTACGCCACAGGAACAGCTGACTGGCAGCAACGCCATGCTGACGGGCGACCAGCGACACGGTCATTCCGGGCTCAAAACTCTGCTGAACAATGGCGATTTTTTCCTGAACACTTCGCCGTCTGCGCTTCTCTGGACCTAAAACATCAATCATTCGGACTCCAACGACTAGTCTAAAAACTAGTATTAAGACTATCACTAACTTAAGTGATACCAACTGTCTGGAGATTCAGGGGGCCAGTCTAAGCGGTACTGTAACTGTACTATCATCTCCTCCCATAATCTGATCAGACTCATAATTCCAATCTTCATCAAGCGACGGATTCATTCCACGGGCATAGATAGCTGTATCTCGGGAGACAGGACTTCCATCCAGAGAAGCATTGGTAATCAGACAGACGCCATGGCCTTTTACCAGAGTAATCTGAGGGGTCAGACGGGTCTGAACCATATGCTTTGGCGATGGCCAGAAAACTTCCCCTGCCAGGCAAGCTTCTTTTTCCGTCTTACCAGCTTCGTTAAGAGGCACCCCCCCCGGATAATTTGTTGGCTCAAAAAGCTGATCAACGGTTGCAAGGAATTGATCCGCTGACTGGATTTCATTAAGCAGTTTTTTTACCCCTGAAATCTCGAATGTTAATCTGCTCATCTGATTATTCTCCGCAATCCGGCGCTAAATAGCTGCGCGGAATAGTAGATCACTGAAAGGGAACTCAGCCCGGATTGTGCGATCTGATCAATCGCCAAACCAACCAAAATCACCAACCGGACTGAGCGATGCCGATCATAGTACCAATACCCCGTGGCGAACGACGCCTGATGCAGAAAGCTATTCATAAAACGCGTGATAAAAATCATGCCCGCAGACTCACGGCCATGCTGATGCTTCATCGGGGTGAACGGGTCAGCGATGTTGCCAGAACTCTCTGTTGTGCCCGTTCATCCGTTGGTCGCTGGATTAACTGGTTTACGCACTCAGGTATTGAAGGCCTGAAATCCTTACCCGCAGGGCGCTCCCGACGCTGGCCTTTTGAACATATCTGCACCCTGTTACGTGAGCTGATAAAGCATTCTCCCGGCGATTTTGGTTATCAACGTTCACGCTGGAGCACCGAATTACTGGCAATAAAAATCAATGAGATAACCGGTTGCCAGTTACATGCAGGAACCGTTCGCCGCTGGTTGCCATCTGCGGGGCTTGTATGGCGCAGGGCCGCGCCAACTCTGCGTATCCGTGACCCACATAAAGATGAAAAGATGGCGGTAATCCACAAAGCGCTGGATGAATGCAGCGCAGAGCATCCGGTATTTTATGAAGATGAAGTGGATATCCACCTTAATCCTAAAATCGGTGCGGACTGGCAGTTGCGCGGACAGCAGAAACGGGTAGTGACGCCGGGGCAGAACGAAAAATACTATCTGGCCGGCGCACTGCACAGTGGCACGGGTAAAGTCAGCTACGTGGGCGGCAACAGCAAAAGTTCAGCGCTGTTTATCGCTCTGCTGAAGCACCTGAAAGCCACTTACCGGCGGGCGAAAACAATCACGCTGATCGTTGATAACTACATTATCCATAAAAGCCGCGAAACACAGCGCTGGTTGAAAGCAAATCCCAAGTTCAGGGTAATTTACCAGCCGGTTTACTCGCCGTGGGTGAATCATGTGGAACGGCTATGGCAGGCACTTCATGACACGATAACCCGTAATCATCAGTGCCGCTCAATGTGGCAGTTACTGAAAAAGGTCCGCCATTTTATGGAAACCGCCAGCCCATTCCCCGGAGGAAAACATGGTCAGGCAAAAGTGTAGCGGTATTAGGCGCAGCTATTTAGCATCAAATGCTTGGTTGCCAAGAGCAGCTCTTTGACGTCAGCAGGAGAAACCTCCCCATTGCCTTCGACAGCGTCCTGTAAACGCTGACGCGTCGCCTGAATCGTATCAGACGACAGAGATGCAAGTTTGCTCAATACCGCGTTAGCTTTTTCCACTGCGGGATACAGGGCTTCTGAGGTGGTATTGTCTACATCATTATCGAAGACCAGCTCAGACTCCATATTAATATTGTCTTCAAGCCAGCTAGAAAGAATATCAAGAAAAGACATGACTTTATTAATCTGCATTTTTTTGCCCTCGGTTGGTGTAAACCCAATATAACAAACCGACTCTCCCGGCTAATAACCCAAAGAGCAAAAAAAAATAGATAAATTAGATAGGACAGAATTTAGTTTAAAAAGGTGTAAAGACAGACCCGCTATAAATAAACTCAGCACTGAAGGAAAAAACCTTCCATATCGGAAGGCTTATGGTGCATCAGGTAAAAAATACTGCTGCTTCTGGAACGCGACGAACGTCGCGAAAACAGCTATCAACACTGCCATGAAGTAAACCAGGTATGAGCCGGATTGCCAGATATTTACGCCGAAAAAAGAAAGTAACTTTCCGTCCGGGATAATAGAAAAAGCCAGGTTCCATAATCCGGTCAGTACAACCTGAGCGATAATCATTTTTCCCAGCGCACCCAGTTCCTGAGTTGCATACATTGCAGCCATTACAAATGTCAGAACTACCACAAGGAGAGCAGACAAAGCCACAACCGAAATGCTCAGTCCGACGGACGTAAATATAATGGCTTCTTTAAAAGCCAGACCTGTAAACCCCCAGATCAGAATGACTAAAATGAAAAACAACAGGATAAATTTCATTAAAATTGCGTCCCTCTTTCAGTGGTAGAATCTGGCTACGATGTCAAAGGCCAGCCTACCACTCGCAGAATGTATAACATGAGGTTAAATACAAATCCGTTCACAGGCCCGTTTCAGTGTTTCTTTGGTATGACATTGTGTGGCCTGATTTAACTGTGTCCGGATATGCTGCTCATCATGGCCGTCAGCAACAAAGAGTTTGATTTTACTTTCAAGACGGCTCATTGCTTCGTACAATTTTGCTTCTTTATTGTTCTTCATGAAGCGAAGAACGTAATCCGCAATAATATGCACAGGCGGTGTTTTTATTTCACGGGAGCGATTGCTGGTCATGATTCTTTCCAATTTTTTGTATTGAAAATACCGTTATACGGTGCCACCACATTTAAGCCAACCTTTTCCGGTTGTATAAGAAATGCGACCGTCCTTAATTAGCGATTGCAAACGGCGGTCAAGAATCCGCAATGGTTGCGGATTGCTTTCCCTAGCGGCAATCCTGTGACACTCTGCTTTGATTTCTCCGGCAAATAATGTCGCGAACGGCTTAGGAACCGGGGTTAGAACTTCGATGAGTGCCTTGTCCAGCGCCAGATATTCATCCATGTTTATGTCCTTACACATAATAAACTAACTATGATTTAACTAATTATACCGAATCGGGGTACGAACCGAATAACCTACAGGTTGGAAAATCAACTTCCCCGGTATATCCATTGAGAGTCTGTCAGCCTGTGCAACGACATCAGGCTGATCGCCACTCACCCGCTAATAACAATGGCCTGCTCCGGTTGTGGCTGGCGATCCCCCCGCAGTGCCTCAGACTCCCTGAGACGGGCTGATGGCATCGTCATTGCCTTAAACCCCTCTTCCCGCGTACGCACCAGCATCCCCCACGAATAGGTTTCACAGACATCGTTCTCTAAATTGGGTTCGGTCGACAGCAGGGACTCCATCTTCGGTTCGATGTGTACCGGCGCAATGTTTTTATAGACAGGGTGAACACGATACTCTTCAGACGCCTGTGCCCGGTAGCTCCCTTGCGCCAGCAGCACGTCATGGGAAACCAGGTCATATTCCGTATCTTCGACAAAGGTCTTCAGGGTGTGCGTTATTTTGCCGTATCCTTCAATATTCCAGACGGAGACCATCGTAAACTCTTCTAACGCTCGGGGAATTTTGACCAGAAATCCATTCAATGCCTTGCGACCCTTCAGCATACCCACCAGGTATTGCTTGTTCGGATAAGGGCGCATCGCAACCAGGTCATTTCCTGTCAGGTGAAGCGACAGTTCCGTGACGCTCACGGAATCCAGCGTGCAGAGATTTCCCATCGGATGCAGGATTTTAGGTACCAGGTGTAAAAACATCGTCATTATCCTCGTTTATTATGGTTTCAATTATTTCGGTGTCGCTTGATACATTTCGAACCAGAAGACAATCGGCTTCTCCGTGACTTCAATTAATCCAAATCGCTCTGCGGTCCTGAAGTTGACGCTGTATGCCCTGGCGCGTTCTACCTGGCGGCTTATTTCTTTCCGCATTCCTTCAACACTCAATGCACCTTTAAAGAGATTGCAGGGGGCGCAAGCCGGAAAAAGATTTTCGATTGCATGCAGTTCAGGATGCATGACCTTACCGGTACTTCGAGCCTGGTGTGTCACTCGACTTCCAGCGGGGGCTCTGACCATTTCAAAATCCCGCCTCACCGGTTCAACATGATCGGCATGCCAGCCTTTTTCCGGCAGAGTACAGCCGCAATAGGCACACCGACCACCAAATTTCAAACGCAGTTCGGCTCGTTGCTCTTTGGATATTTTATTTTTGGGCTTTGAAAATCGCCCATCATCAGATTTAACCTTCGGGAGGAGTTCTGAAAAATTGGGTAATTCGATTACTGAGCCTTTGTTATTTAGAACTTTCACCGGACCTCCCAACCATATTAAGACGGTTTTTTATTAAATTTCCTGAATTAGTTTTCGGATTTTAATCAGGTGTGGTCGGCTTAATTTACATAGCTGTTCGGTCGCGGCATCCAGAGTGGGGAATACATGGGCCTCATTAATATCCACTGTCCAGTATTTCGCCTTCCCTTCCCCCAGATCAGATTCAAAATAATTTCGCTTTACTCCGACCTGCTTTGGTCTTCCATTTATCCTGATAATCTCGTGCCGCTCATCGAAGATAAAACCATCACCGACTAACGTCAGAAGAACAAAAGGACCTTCGGGTTTTTCCGTACCCAGCGAACTCACCTCATTATTCATGCGACTTCCCCAGCAATGCGCTCAAAATTGATTACCCACACCCACGGGTTGGCCTGCCAACTGTCTTCTCCATAGGTGTCTTTCCAAAGGCTGCGGAAGCCAAGAAAATGCTTATCGCCAATAACACAACATTCGGTTGGGGCTCCTTCAGCTTTCGCATCCTCTTCGCTGATGCTGTTTAACCGCTCTACTCGCAAATCGGTGATTTCCAGTACTATACGGCTGGCCCAGCGAGGCATATGGATAGAAGGTGTCCACGCACCTTCGAACTTCATATTTTCTGTACGGGGCTTCCAGTCGGCCTCATCAGGGATCGACCACAGCCCATAATCCCCCGAACGCTGTTCACAGCTCGCACGGTAAATGCGGGCTGCTTCAGATCTGTCCATCACAATGTTGTCATTCCAGTCCACCGCGCACGCATCTTCATTCCCGAGCAAGGAAAACGCTTCACGTACAGTAATACGGTCGCCAACTACACCGTACGGACAGGCGCGAAGCGCCGAATTTGGCTGAGTTCCTGTTGGAAGCCACCAGTCATGCGTATGCCCACGATGTCGCGGTGTTTGCGCAGGCCTTACCGACCATTCAGGTGAACTGTACTGAGGCTCTATAATCCGCCGCGTCTGTGTTTTCTGGTTTGCCAGAATTGCCCTGACCATTTCATCTTTAAAAAGCATTCCACGTGTCTTCACTGTGGTTTCTCCTTTCACACATGGTTCACACATTGAGAAGCCTATCCATCTTTATTCGCCCATCCCTGGAAACGACAGTCGTTACACGGTCGCGGGACTCTACATCCCTTCCTGAAAACGTGGTGTACACACCCCGAATTAATCTTCATCCGCTTCCACTACCGGCTCGGTCGTAATTTCATATTTCACGCAACCAGGTGCATCCAACGCTTTCGCGACAGACTCACACAGCAATGACAAATCATTCAGGGTCATCGGATATTCAACTTCCAGGCTGTAAAGTGCATTGGCGCTGGAGGCAGTGGCCTTGTCAGCGTGGCAGGCATTAAAAATGAAAACGGTATTTTTTTCTTGAATAGTCATAGTGCAATCCTCTGGATAATTAGCCCTGTTTTCAGGACGGTTTTCGATTAAAATTATCTATTCTTTTTTATTACTTACTGAAATCTGTTGAACAGGTTCTGACTGATCATTTTCTCCGACCGGTGTTTTGTCGACAAATGACCATTCTTGTTTGGGTTCTTTATATAAAGCACTAGCCTCAGTATTCATCCATGATTCAAAAGCAACATAAGTCATGCCTTCCTCACTAACGCGGGCCTTAAAAACCTCCCAAGCTTGCAGATCAAGCGGCTGGTACTCTTTCAGCGACTGGTCAAGCCATCCCTTCCAGATTTCCTTACGATGTTTAAAATGAGGTATAGCCAGGTATGCATAACTACCCGCAACACAAATTAAATACAGGAAGCCGCTCCATAGAGAGGAATTGAAAAAAATCTGACTAGGGAAAATACATGCCACTATGGCAATAATTAATAGCAGGTGTTCCTTACCAGTGGGCTTATTAAATTCCCAGTTGATTGAAATGCCCCTTATCTTCCTTAAGTTCCTTTTTTTATCCTCTTTATCGGTCATATATCAGTCCCTAATAGTTTTAAAATGGATGTTGTTAGTCTGATGAAAAAAGTTACTTTTCAAACCCGCACCGTAACGGACTTCACCCCTGCGAGCATTACACCACACACATTTCATCTATTTTTCCGTTAACGGGGCTATTTTCACGCTTTTTTAGATCTGTCTGATTGTGCTAATTGCCTCACGCCAGCAGGCGGACCAGACGATTCAGCAGAGGCCTTAACAGTGCCGCAGTACTCTCCCGGCAATCATCCACATGCCGGAATCCCGTCTTTTTCGAAGACTGGGGACCGGACAGCATCCTCAGCGCCCAAATAACCTCCCGTAAGGTTTCGTCGTACTCCTGGGAAATACACCTGGCTAACGTCGTCAGAAAGCGTTTTCTGACAGCCCGGTAATACAACCGTTCCTCCGGTTGCATTGATTGAGGCTTAATCCGCAGGTTACAGAGAGTCAGTACAGCGTCGAGCAGACCGGCTTTCAGTTCGTCACCCGTCCGGGCCAGATGTTGCTGGCGTTCGTTCTCCAGTTGCGTCGTGATCCATGCCCCAAGAGGCGTTCGGTTGTGGGTGTGCAGCGCCACACAGGCCGCAACACAGCACCAGAAGCGCAGTTTCTGCCGCTGCCCCCGCAGTTTACGGGCAACGAGCAGGCGGTAATCGCAGTCGGTCAGGATCTTGAAACGGTGGCTGACGAGCAGGGACGGCAGCGGCGTCTGGTCGTTAATGCCAAGACGTGAAAAGGCCTGCCCGCGTTGAGCGAGGCGGTGGTACACCGCACCTTTCCCCCGGGAAATTCGGACGGCGCCGTATCTAAGCAGGTACTGTGCCGCCGCCACGGGGGTAAACTCACCGTCAGACACACGCTGGCGTAATCCGTCATATTCATGCCAGATAATCCAGGACGCAGTGTCTTCATCGACCGTCAGCTCATCCTCTTCTTCGAATGCAACGATGTTCAGGCTTTCCCCGCTGCTCAGCAGGCTGCGGGAAGCACGGTCATCCTCCCGACCGTCAAAATAGGCCATTTCGGCAGACGGATCAGACAGCCCGTCAAATGACGTCCCGATACGGCCTTCCGGCAACTTCATCCAGCGTGGTGCTGGCATCGGCGTGCGGGGTACGGGTTGCATAGCTGGCTCATCGTCGAGCAGATCCAGTGCCCCCCCTTCCCACACCTGGCGGTAAAGTTCGATGGCGCGAAATGGTCGCGGGTTAAAGCAATGCAGTGACCAGAGAAAGTCGATATGCAGCACGTTGGCTTCCTGCACCAGTCGAAACTGCGGCTCCGCCATGCGGCGGTTATGCGCCGTATCTTCGACCTCGCCAGAAAGTAACTTTTCCCGCACCGCTGCGGCCCGCTGGGCCTCCACGTAATCGAGGCTGCAACAGATATGGAACAGTCGTTCGGTCAGGGACGACGAGAAAACATTGGGCTGAAGACGCACATACCCGCCCTCAAACACTTTGCGGCCGATATAATCCCGAAGGCTCCAGTCGTACTGGATTTTGGTCAGGAAACGCTGGGCCACCAGGACGGTCACGGGCAGTTGCTGTTCGGCAATAAAGGCTCGGAGCTGGCTGAGAACCTGCGTGGACTGATGATGCATCTCAGGGTTTTCAATCAGGGTGTTGGAGATCTGAATGAAGTGGTGCTGGCTGACGTTCGACCCGTTCCGTACGGCACGGATCAGGGCCATGAGGAACAGGTGCAGTAGCGAGTGGGAGTCTTTCCCGCCGCTGTAGCCGACGCACATGGTCCAGCCTTCGGTAATCGCATGATAAATGGCACTGGTTGCCGTCGTCACGCGCGATGCGAGACTGACCGGCTCACCGGCATCGGTATAATTCAGATCCGCATCGGTCTTCAGTGTTTGCCAGACATCGCCCCATTTATCCTGCGTCAGAATGGCAGCGTTAGCCGCCTCAGAAAATTGAATTTCTGAGGGTAATTCAAGGAATGTTTCTTTTATTTCGATATACATATTATTTCCTGAATTTTGGCTTTCGCTGCATTATCGCGTTATTTATTAAACCCATCTAATATCTTCAGTGCAATATGTGAAGATAAATTTAGTTAAATTGGAATTATGCCAATTTAACTAAATAGCACTGAATAAATAGAATTACGCGGCAATAAATATATTATCTTTACCACGCTCTCACGAATACTGCTGGGTAATTAAAACCGTCGTATTTGATTCCAGCTCTGCCAACGGAATTCTGGGGGTATTGAGCATCATGTCATCACCGCAATGGCGGGGTACAGCCGTCAGTTGAAATGATTCTTTCATGACCCGGATGGAAGTTGTTTCCGTGCGAGAGGACGGCATGACGTCCCGGAGCATGGTTTCCTGCCCGTTACTGTCACTTTCAATAAATGCAGCCTTCGCCATGAGTTCCTCAATGTCCTCTTCCGATGTTTCGGACCAGAGGCAGTCATAGAAGAAAAACTCTGCAACGTACAAATCATTCTCTTTCACGTATGCCGCCAGTTCACGGATACGCTGAGCCAGCGATGTATCAATGGAAAAGAAGACGCTTTGCGGGACTTCACTCGCAAATTCATTGATGCAGCTAGCGGACGCAATCAAAAGTTTATTGAACATTTCAGCTCTCCATGCCACCGGCTGTCCCGGTGGCAATCTAGGGTTATCAGGCAGTCACGGGGCACAATACGTCCAGCGAAGGCAGCAATTTGCTCAGGCTGTCGTACACGACGGGCGTCAGTTCGGTGACGCTGTGAAGCGCCATGCTGGTGTTGTCTTCTTCGCTGAGAATGATGACTCCATCCTCATCAGGATCGTCAGAAGTACTCTCGTCCGAGGCCAGGCGGTGGCGTGCAACGTCATAAGGCGATTCAGACGCTTTGCAGCTCATCAGATAGCATTCTGTGTATGTGTTTTCGTGGTTATACTGGTTCACTTTCACCAACGCATACTGAACACCGGCATCATGGGCTTCGTTCATCAGGCGGGAAAAATTAAAGCCTTCCTCATAGTGGTGTGTATCTTTAGTCACCACGATTGTCGCACCGCCGAACTCGTTTTCGCGTGGTCGGTCGCAGACGAAAGCGGCATTGATTGTGACCATTTCAGGCAGGTTAAACACCGACAACACGGCAGTTGTTACCGCGATTGCGTGGTCGAGGTTAATGCTTTCATCATGGCTGATTGCCAGACCGCTACCGGTGATTTCCGCTTTGAGTTCCAGCTCGTAATTGTCTTCTGGTGACTCCGGCTGACCAAAAGTCGGCTCAAACGGATCGCACTCCGGGTGGTTCTGAATAATACCCAGGACCAGCAGTTCAGTGAGGGAACACTCTGAAGCAGGTTTAGACAGCAGGTGATCACCTTCCGACACATCCGTGTCCGTAACATACGCAATCGCGTCCAGAGCCATCTGAGCCTGTTCCTGTGAACAGAGAATTGTGAAGGATGCCTGAGTGTAATTATTTGCCATTGCATAACTCCTTATTTAATTAAGTGTGATTGCTGTCTGTGAATAGATAATATCAAAACAGATACCCGCACCTAATAACCCGAAATGAAATATTTTCGAAGTTTTTATAGAGAAGACAGGCGCCATATTTATTAATCCAGCCATTATTTAGAGGGCGGCATTAAGTAATTATGCGGAAAAAATAAAAAACCGCCACAATGAAGTGAACCCCATATATTGGACACGTTCTTAACTGGCGGCTGACATGGCCTGGGTTCGGTATTGTACCGGACTCAGGCCGTTTAGTTTTAGCTTGATTCGTTCGTTGTTGTAGTAGTGGATATACTCTTCCACCGTTTTTCGTAGATGGTCTGTATTTTCAAACTCTTCGTGGTACCAACATTCTGTTTTCAGCAGACCAAAAAAATTTTCTATCACTGCATTGTCCAGACAGTTCCCTTTGCGCGACATGCTTTGTTCTATGCCTTTAGCTTTAAGTTTCTCCTGATACCGTGCCATCTGATACTGCCAACCCTGATCAGAGTGCAGTACCGGTCTGTCACCCGGTTTCAGCCTCTTGACGGCTTTGCTGAGCATGTTTTCGACCAGATTCATTCCCGGATGCGTCGTCATATTCCAGGCTATTATCTCGCTGTTATACAGATCAAGCACTGGTGACAGATACAGCTTTGTCCCTTTTACGTTGAACTCTGTCACATCCGTGACCCATTTCTGGTTTGGACTGCTGGCCTTAAAATCACGTGCAAGGGTATTTGGCGCTACTTTACCGTAGGTGCCTTTGTATGACTGATACTTTTTGCTTCTCAGGCATGAGGCCAGCCCCATCTTGCGCATCAGTTTCCGTACTGTTTTATGATTAATGCCATAGCCTTCATTACGCAACGCCAGGGTAATGCGCCGGTAACCATATCGTCCTTTATGATAGTGGAACAGTGCGGCTATTCTTTGCTGTTCGCCCTCATAGCGCTCTCCACGGCTATCTGCTTTGACATGCCAGTAGTACGTGCTGCGAGGTAATCCTGCTATATGAAGCAGCATTCTCAGGTTATGGTTTCGCCTCAATTCGGTAATTATTTTTGCTTTGTCTTCTGCTTTTCCCGAATCAAGGCCTGAAGCTTTTTTAGGTAGGCATTCTCAACACGCAGGTATTCAAGTTCTTCCTCAGCGTTCTGGAACGCTGGACGGGGATTATTAAGTTCTTTATCTGAAGTTTCGTTCTTCCCTGACTTCATCTGGCGTCCTCTGGGTTTATCCTGTAGGGCAATGATACCGCCAGTACGGTAAAGACGCTCCCATTTGCTGACAGTACAAGCGGCTGCAATACGAAACTCCGCCGCAGCTTTCCGGGATGATTTGTTGTGTTGCTGCATCCAGAGCACGACAGACTCTTTAAACTCGGCAGAGTAAGCCCTGGTAGGAATGGTAAAACTGTCCATCCCATTCACTTTCCAGTGCTCAGTCCAGCGTCTGACCGCTCCGTGATCAACGCCGAACAACCGCGCTGTTTTCTTTGCACCATCACTGCTGAACAGATAGTGGAGTACGACTTGCTGCTTGAATTCAGGTGAGTATTTTTTTCTGCCCATTGAAACGCAAAACCCCTAATCGTTGGATGTCCAACTTTCGGGGTTCACTTCAACAAGGGCGGCATTTATTAAATGGGAAAGATTCAGTTATAAGGTATGTGTCAGGGCGGAAACAATGATCCGGTCTGGTAACAGTGATTGAAGGGACGCCGACGAAATGACAAGTGCCTTTTCAATGTGTGCCTCTCTGTCGGCGATATGTCGCCGGAATGCCGCTTCTGCTTCACCGGAGGAGTCGGCTTCAACCAGCATCACTTCTTCCTCATCATCAAACATCATGCGGCCTGAGATAATATACAGTCGGCTTAAGTCCGGGAGATTTACAGCGTTGCCCTGTTTGTTAATCATCATTTTTCTCCGTCTGCAATTTTTAAATTTGTCAGTTCTGCTACGGGTAAAATACACCATCAGCCCTGTAAACCCGGACAGGTATCAACGTAGCTCATCGGTTTGCCAATCGCGGCGCTTAGGCGAAGGATTTCGCCGATGGAGACGTACCGCAGCATTTCAGAACGCCCGTGTTTCTGGTATTCATCCACCGACATGGTGCGCCAGTCCTTGTGCGGTGTGTTTTTGCACAACTGCCAGTTGTCGACAGTGGTCGGGCGACGCAGGACATACACACCCAGCGAAGGCGTGAGGCCTAAGCCAAATGACTGCTGCACCACAATACGCACTTCAGAGCCGTCGGGGCGTTTCAGTGTCTGAGTAATTTTAGTGATGAGCTGTTCGGATTCCATACTATTAACCTCGACCGTCAGTTGGGTTGCTGTAGGGATATTTTAGCAAAGTCGGTTCACTGGCTAATAAGTACAAAGCGAAATTTTTAAAAATAGAGGAATAAAACAGGAAGAGAACAAATCTGGAAACAGCAAAATCACATTATCCGATTGCAATTCATTTCACATTTGACATATTCGGAATTAAGTACGCAACGAACCTGCATCGTCTGGTATAAAAGTATATTTCAAATATTCAGGTTATTATCTGAAGTAAAATACTCTCTGCCCCGGTTGCAATACCAGACGGAACACAAGACGTTATGAAGAGCCTGTCCCGGTTCAAAAGCTGCGGCTAATTTTTTCTGACCCACTTAACGAGAATGCCAGCCAGAGTCACAGTCAGCATCAATGCCCATACTGAAGAAATAAAGTTAAGCAATGGAATACGCTCAGAATAATCACAGGTACTGGATGGGTCACTGGCAAATTTACAGATAAATTCGGGATCAAGCCCCCAGTAAACGAAAGAAAATAACACAACGAGCGATACACTGATTTTAAAGATTTTTTCGCTTGTCATCATTTATCATCTCAATCCAGGAGGTTATATAAACCTGAAACTATTTCAGCCGTGTGTCGTACTGGTAAGGAATTTTCTGGACGGTTTTCATCAGATCAAAAATCGCCGGATGAGCCGGATTTAAAAGGTAGTTAAACTCCACCGGAGATAATGCACTGGGAATACGCAGGGCAACAGAAGAGCCACTTTCAGCCCAGTTATCGCCATACAGGGCAAGTTCTGCGGGCGCATCTTCACTTGCCCAGCCCGGCGGCAGCAGGTTCAAGTCAAAGGCCTGGATCTGGTCATCCGGGACATCAATGCTCAGCAGCGTGTAAGCGTCCAGAAGCTGCGGGGCATTGATATGCACCAGCGTCTCCAGCATGGTCAGAGAGGCCGTCTCGGACAGATAGACAAGTGCTGTGCCGACACTGTTCCAGCGGCCTCCCGCTTCTTTCGCACCTAATCCCGACCATGCAGTCGTAATATAGCGGGTCTTGGTCATCCGATACAGGATCACGAATAGACTCCGTGTTCAATACGGGTGATCAGGCGCATCACTTCGAGTGCGCCGGTTTCCGAAGAGACAACATCTGCCGGAGTCTTCCAGCTCAAGCCACGGTTTGGCTCGTTCATCCATTTCTGTGCTGCCTCTTTGTCGCCTTCGAACAGCTCTACAGCCCGTTCAATGACGCGAATAATACGCACCAGACGTTCGCTCTGATCCGCAGTGAAACGGGCTTTTACGCTGCGATTGAAGGTGGTGTTCGGAATGCCGGACATTTTGCGCAGTTCCGACGGCGTGATGTTCGCCCATTCAGAAATGGAATGAGCGACTTTACCTTCCAGTCCGTGGCTAATTTTGTCCATCAGCGCAATGCCGTCATTATCCAGACCCACCACCTGCCATAAGCCGTGCGGGTTCATTTTGGATAAATCTGGAGAAAAAACTTTCATAGTCATAACCGACCCTCCCATTTGGTATGTCAATTATACCATATGGGTGACTACTGGCAATATTTTCACCTTTCTCATAACGTCAGTTCGTCACCCGGCTGACTCTGGCATGGGCATTGCCCTGAATGTTCCAGTACAGCCCAGCCGGAAGCTCTGCGGCCCAGGTTGCCCCCCGTTCCGACATTTGTTCGGGCGTTTCCAGCCATCCACGCGGAATAGTACCGGTGGTGTCACCGATAACCCGCGAGACGCAGGCGGCAACGCGGACGCCGCCGGGGACATCACAGCCGGATTCAACGATGTGCATCACTTCCATTAATGCGCCGTACGCTTCAACACGGTCGCCCTTTTGCAGTTCAATGGGGGAAACCTGTTCAGTCAAATTCTTCATGCTCACACTCCCTTCAGTGATTAAAATTGTCGCCGTCGTTTTTAAGGCATCCGGGAGAAGAATCCTGGTGGCCATTACGCCGGTATGTTGCTGAATCATTTTCTGTCAGCGCCGTCGCCGCAGGACATCCCCGCTGGCGTCACTTCCGGCTGCTGGCCAGGCTAAACCGCCCAGCTCATCCCCCTTCCCGCAGTTCATCACGGTAAAGGGCAACCAGGTCATCGAGTATCGGGCTGCTCTGGTATCCCGGCATTTCTGTAAACAGGCTGCGCGAGATCCCGAGCCATTCCATTATTTTGTCCGTTGCATACCAACGTCTGCCGAGCCGCTCAGCGGCAACCGGTACTTTGTGCAGACCGGCAAATGGCTCAACTACCAGATCACCAGGCCTGGTGAGGAACTCGATCAGGAATGCGGCGAGTCGAGTGGGTGACGTTGCACCGTGCAGCGGAAACCCCAGTTCGCGGGCGATGCGATGGCAGAGCCGCGTATCCGGGCAGGCATTGCCAAACATAAGCGTATTTTTGGAGATAGTCCCTTCTGTCTTATTGCCGAAGGCGCCATTTTTAAGCTGGTAAGCGCCATCCCCGTAAAATGTAGTGCGGTTTTCGCCGCCGGACGCCTGCAATTTCTGATGCTGCTCTGAATGAGGCTGGAGAACGCGCATGTTGTTCGAACGAACCTTTTGCGCGTCATTAGTAAACCACAGCACCGGCTCGTAAGACGAACAGAGCTGAACACGCTGTTTACACGCCCAGTGAGTCGGCGACGGGGGTTTCGCTCGGTTCACCCAGTTCAGTCTGTCCATCAGCTCAAGACCCAGCTTATCGCACAGCGCCAGTGTCAGTCTTTCCAGATACAGAGAGCGCGATGGCCTGCCTGGATTAAAGCTGTCCTGCGTCACATTGAGCGCCACGCTGCCCCCCGGCACGAGCTGCTTCACGATAGGCTCAAGAATCCGCAGCAGCCAGTCAATATACGCCTGCTCACCGCGTCCGCCGCCGTGCCCGTAATTTCGGGCATTACGCAGCAGGAACGGGGGCGACGTAAGGCAGAGATGGATTTGCTCATTGATGTTGCTGAAGAACGCGTACGCATTCCCGAAGACCGATGCCCCGAGCGAAGTTGAGAAGCCAACGACGCACAGTTTGTCCCAGGACTCATGCAGCTTCTTGTCATTTTTGAAGGCATAGCGCCAGACGCCCCGCTTTTCCGGGACACGCTCGATCACCCCGGCCTGCCGCAGCGTCTGCTGATACCAGCGAACCTGATGCTTGACGCCGCTGGTTCGCATTTTGTCCGAGCCGAACGCCTTCATTTTCTGTAGTTCTGCATCCGACATCCCCGTTTCGCGTTGTACCTCGCGATACAGCTCTTCGTTCGTTAACGGGGTGTCTGACGCGGCATAGATCCGCGCAATCAAATCGCTGTTAAGGTTGCTCATCAGCCATCCTTGAAAAACGGACCAGGGCGGCTTCACACTGCTCTTTACCCCACGAGTCCTGCCAGTCGCACAGGTGGAGATATTTGCGTTCGAGTGCTTCCATTTCATCGAGATTTGAACTCGATAATCCCGCCCAGACGTCGTGCCAGCACACATCGTAAGTAACGCCTGCCGGTGGGCAGTATTCCAGAGCATCCGCATGGATGATTTCAACACGGGGATCGTGGGCAAAGGCCTCGGCAACTAGGTTAATCACATCCTGCGACTTCTCAATGACAGTCACGTTGTTAACTTCCGGCTTCTGAAGAATGGCGTGCAGCACCATCCCCAGCCCCAGTCCGTTGATCAGGACGTGCCCTGTCGCTCGCTTTATGAACTCCTGACAGAGTTGGATTTCGTATGGCAAATTGGTCATCACCACATTTCTGCCATTTGAAAGGCGGCGATAGTTACCGGGCTGTAAAACCGCGTCGATATCCTCCGTAGCGGCACGGAGGAAAAGGCTAACCGCCTTATCTTTGGAGATTTCGAAGCTGTCCAGTGTCCAGGCACCGGATGTTCCATCTTTAACAGGTAAATTAGAAAAGCAACTCTTCATCAGTCATCCTTAAAATGGATTCAGTTCAACGTAAGTGGGCGCAGGAAGACGGTGAAGCAGGTCACTTCCCTTTCTGCATCAGGGACTCCAGTGACGATTCCAGCGCCGCGAAACGAATCAGGGCAGCTTCACACTGCTCTTTACCCCACGAGTCCTGCCAGTCGCACAGGTGGAGATATTTGCGTTCGAGCGCTTCCATTTCATCAAGATTTGATCTCGAAAAATCTGGCCAGATATCATGCCAGCACACATTGAAGGTAACGCCTGCCGGTGGGCAGTATTTCAGAGCATCCGCAAGGATAATTTCAACGCGGGGATCGTGAGCAAATGCTTTGGAAACCAGGTTCATCACATCCTGAGACTTCTCAATGACGGTCACGTGGGTCACGTCAGGCTTCTGAAGAATGGCGTGCAGCACCATTCCCAGCCCCAGTCCGTTAATCAGGATGCGTCCAGTTGCTCGCTCAATGAAAGCTTCACAGGTACGGATCTCCATCGGCGTATTGGACATCACCACTTCGTTATCACAGGACAAACGCCGGTAGACGCCTGCCGGGATATATTCATCCTGATCCTTTGTATATTCGGCGCGAAGCTTCAGGGTCTGCGCTTTTTCTGGCGTAATCACAAAGGAGTCCAGCGTCCAGTTACCGGATTTCCCGTTTTTCACCGGCAGCTCAGCAAATTTACTTTTCATACTGATAACCTTAATTTCGAATCATTCTGTTGCCGGGAAATTACCACATAACCCTCGGGCTGGGCAGGCAAGATCGCGTTACAACGGACGGCGGCTGACGCAACCGTCCACGGGTTCACAGGTAACGAAGTAGGATCTCCGCATCCTCCGGTGGCAGCTGTTGGCAGCTCTTCACTTGATAGAAGAATTCCCCGCCAAGATCATACACTCCGCCGTCTTCAAAACTCAGTGCTTCGACCTCGTCGCGACACTCATTCAGTAATGCCGTCTGGCTGGCGTTTGCCTCAGTATCGCTGGCGACAAGCTTCACGCTGGAATGCTCATACTCGCCATTCCGGCATACAATTTTGACAATGAAGTTTTTTTCAGGCATCTGCGCCTCCCGGCTGGTTAGGGGTTTATTCAGCGTTGCCCCGGCGTCCGGGGCAAGACTCAATCAACCCTTGATGAAACTCTGGCCGAAAGAAGGATTGGCTTTAAACTGGTGCTCCTTTATGATTTTTTTCATCATCTGAGAGCATTTCTTGATCGATTTGGTGCTGGCATCCGTGACTTCAGCCATCTTGCGGATAAAGCGATTCACCTGATACTGCGCCTCAGCATCTTGGCTGAGGGCTTCACTGTGGATGCGGTCTTCATGCTGCGCAATCAACAGCACATAGCAGCGGAGACCTGTGGCGGTGCTCACGCGCTGGCTGATCGTGATTTCCGCCGAGCGGGTAGACTGGACGACAGAGAGAGAGACTCTCGATAATTCGCCGTCCCGGAAAATAGCCGGAGTAAGACCATTAATATCCTCGCGGGAATAATTCAGAGAGTCCAGAATGGAAAATAAATCACAGGTGGTAAAATCGAATTCCTGAATGCTCATATCGCCTCCGACGCTTCATTATTTGTTGGCATTGCCTGTAGATATATAATACCAGGTTGGGTTCAAAACCTAATAACCCGGAAGAGAATATTTTGAAGAAAATCTCAGGCATCCATGCCGTGAATTAAGCTGGCACTATTCTGAAATAATATCACCAAGGCTGGTGGTAAATTCTCTTTTGACGGATTCAGTAAACGGCACTCGCTCAATATATTTATAATTCGTGGCATAGGTGTTGGTGTCTAAAGTCCGGGAGATCTCATCATCAATCGGGTCTTCAAACATATCAATGCGCACATCGATATGCTGCGTGCCTTCTGCGGTAGGATGTGACAGGCTGCACGACACTTCGATATAGCGATCTTTCTGCTCCGCGACAAACGTCCAGAAACCTGCATTAAAGTCGGTTGATGCACCGTGACGTTTAAATACAACATCAGATACGGAATAACCGACAGCATTAAGAAGGGAAATGAAATTAAGCTGACTGGAAATGATATCTAATTTATTCATGATGTCTCCTGTTGGTATGTGGCAATTATACCAGGACGCGCTCGACGGCTAATAACCTGCGGCAAAATTTTTCCGAATAGTTGATGATGTGATTGATAGCTTTAAAAATTAGGAGGATTGTTTATAAGAAGGAATATAACCAGAGGATTTGAAATTTAATACACCATGCCGACTGACCACGTCTAATTTTTCAAAAGTTACTTTTCCCGGCTGCCCTGATCCCACGTCGCTAAGACCCGGTATACTCAGGCATTCTGCCCGGAAGGCAATTGGCTTCGGTGATCGGGTATTAAAATAGGGCCAGTCTGTTTTTCTGCGAGTTTCGCGCTCTGTTGATGGCGTGAAATCACCTTTTCCGGATGCCCTCCCTGGCTGTCCGGTGCGCTGGCGCTACGCCCAGCGGTATGGGGTAAAATAGGTCTCGTTAACTTCAAGAAATTCGGTCAGGGAATTCATCGCTCTCGTGTCGTATGCAGTCACAATAAAACGGTAACCGTCCACCGTTTCGATGTAACTGATCCCCCGTGGCGTGCTGCTGGCATTCACCACTTCCGCCGTCATCATAAACTGGCCTTGCGGGAATTCCTGTGACAGGTAGATAAATCCGGTGGTTGCTGATGACGGGGTGGCATTCATCAGCACACCGTTAAATTGCTGGCCGTGTCGCGCCGGGATCAATGTGCTGTCCGCCGTCGCCTGATTCAGCAGCTGCCGGATCAGGGTTTCCTCTTTATATGAGCTGTAAGCGCGGACATCGTCTTCAGCCCCGGAGCGTGAGCAAACACCTACATGTGCAAGCCGCCGGTATTCGTTACGCATGTAGGCATGACAGGATGCACCCGCTCGCCCCTGAAGGGTGACACCAAAATCTTCACACAGCATCAGAACCTGGCGCAGATTGTTGTCATATACCGTCGCAGTAAGGGCCAGGTTATAACTGACGAATGTCAGCTCAAAAACCCGTGTATGCATGTCACTAACGTGTGCCTCCATCCGGATCAGCGGCTTTTCAGTCAGCGGATATGGAGTGCCGTTCACGCAGTACGGGGTAACGCCGCTAAAACACTCGCCGATCACGCTTGCAATGACTACGTCGGCGTCAATGACAGCCGGTGCCGGGACATAGATCTGAAACTGTCCTTCCGTGCCAGATTGGGTAAGGACGGGGAACAAACGCGGGGAATTAAGCTGCTCAAGGTCAGCATTGATCAGTTCTGTCCAGCTGGGTTTCCCGGTGGGTGCATCGAGGCGCAGGCCCAGGTTATCGCAGAAGTCGACGATCTGCCGGGAGTGTTCCACCATCACTGCCCCGGAGAGAGTCAGACCGTGCGTCGTCATCTTCAGCTCACTCGTCCGTGTCTGGGTATTCTGGGACCAGGGCTGTAAAGAAAGTGTCGTCCGGCTTAGTGAAGGTATAATTGTTTCATTCAGTGGGTCGATCAGTTGGCAATGCGCATTCAGCCGGGGGACAAGGGCATCAAATATGAAGCTTGCCTGTTGTTTAGTGCTGGTCTGAATATAAAACATCGCATCCGTGCCTGCATCCCTGGATAAAATACCGAAAAGTTTCATTTTTTACCTTAATGGATTAGCGATTTATAATCATGCGCCGACAGGTGAACGTTATGTACGCCATCATTCCACACAAAGAATAACCGATATTTTGAATTAACTCGAATGGAAGAGTACCGGTTTGCGGTCATCCTTAAGCGTTCGTAACGCAAACTACTTGATAACAATTCGCGTTCGTTTTTTACATTATTTAACGTTTTCAGTCTGCATGAAATCGCATTTAACAGATCAGCAGGAATACCTGCTGTGGACTTTCCATTACGGAAAAAGCTTTCCAGCCGTCTGTCTTTAAATGAATGGATCATATCTTCCTCCGTAATGGAATGAGTAAAATTAAATAAGAATTATAAAAGCCTGAAGCTGATTTATTAAATCCCGAGAATTCTGGCTGCGACCGTTAGTTGTTTATCACTTAATGGATATTTCCGTGATAACGTCGATTTCAGACTGTTCAGAAAGCTGTTCTCCCCGTCTTGCTGTGTGATGGCGTCAACCAGTTCCTGATTGCTCTTACACCACAGATTGAACGCGGAAGTCTTTGATTGTACAGCACGCTGACGCACTACTGCCTGAGCTGCTGAAATCTTGCGTGCCGCTTCCGGGTATGTGCGATATAACGCGGAAAGGGTGTAACATGTACGGGTTGTGACCAGGCTATAGCCCGTACCATTACATGCCATGCAGCGGCTCCTATAAAAGTGTTTACGCTCACCACGGCCTTTGCATTTATTGCAAGTGACCCGATAAATATATTCCCCGGTGCCTTTTACTGAATCAATACACTGAATCTTAGCGTTGTCGATTTCAATTCCGCTCTGGTCAAAGTATTTATCCATTTTTGATTCCTCAGGTTTGGTCTGAAGTAATCATGACAGATTGGTCTCGCTGGCTAATAACCTGAATGAAAGATTTTTAAAAATAATTTTGCAGCACTGCTAAAGGCAGTTTATATATGCAGGATTCAATTTTACTGAGAAATATTTTCGGAATTGTCTGTTTACAAATACCAAAAAAAAACCAATGAGGTCTTAATTACATCCTTAATGGGCATGGTTATTTTACATCCTTATGAGTAGCAATGCTTATGTGTTAATTTAAAAACACCATATGCGTCTAAGGAACTTCCTATCCGCCTTCATGAAGCTTTTTTCCGGTTACCAGTAAGGGCCATATGACTGGCAAATATTCCGCTCGCGGTATACCGAAGTTCCGAGAGGATGGCGAAACGGCAGAATGCTACAGTAAAGGAGAAATGTTAGCTATAAAACGGTGGCACAGGGTCGGGATACTCGCGGGCTGAAATGGCAGATTCAGTTTGTCTTCCGGCTGTAGCGTCCCTTCCCCACTCACAAGACCCATCTTAACCGAAGGTGTCGCAGCCTTTCTCCCAGACGCTCGACGATTCCTGGGTTTAAGGTCACGAAACAATGGTCATGCACACCGGCTTTCAACTGGCACAAATGTGATTACGAAACACTCGTTAATGCCCTCCCGGTAAGCCTTTAGAAAAGTTACTTTTCTGAGATTAAAATGGACTATTTTAATTATAGTTTGGATATGAATTTTTAAAAAAATAAATGCCTTCAACTTATTTGGAAAATAAGCCGGAATGTTAGAGTGTTCTCATTCAAAAAAGAGGAGAACCAACCATGCCAAAATGTCTATTACCTGCCGAGCTTGCGGAAATTGTCTGTGGATTACTGGTGCAACCCACATTAATGAATGAATTAAAAACACCGGAGTCGCATAAAGCATTTATGCAGGATATCGCTGAGCTGGTGGCGAAACATTGCGGAGGAGAGATTGACGGTGTGATCATGCCGGTGGATCGCGATGAATCAAGCCAGGCCGATTATCTGACCTCTCCGGATGTAACCCCTTATCTCGTCGTATCTCCCGGCGCGGACATGCACTCCCTCACCGATAATGTCTGGCGTCACCATGCCCGAGATGGCTGGCTTGACCATATCAAAGGCAGCGACGAAGAAAGCCCTGATGAATTGCCGACGCATAAAGAGTGCTCAGTTCGCCGCTACGCCCTCCAGCGGATGCTCCTTCAGACACAAACCAACCATGCTAATCTTCCCTCGCAGGTGGTACGAATGCGTGATTACTGCAACCTCGACGACGAACAGCCCGGGTCTTCAGCAGAGTTTATCGTTACTATGGCGCTCGGCGGTCATGCCCAGCTGGCAGTACAGGATGTGGAATCACGCCTGGTAATGGCCCTGACGTTGTTAATTGAAAATGGTGTTCCCTCGGTCCATGTAAACGCGGGTGACACTGATCCTTCAGTTCTGCACGTCCAGGCTGCTCACGGCGGCATGGTCCTTTCAACTGACTCCCTGAATCATGAATTCGGTATTTCGCCGCCTGACAGGTATACCAACGGTCGCCCTGGCTTATTAGTTAAAGCAGCCTCCTGATTCATTAATTACAAATTTGTCCTTTTTTAATTCCATTGTTCGCTCTTTGTTTAAAGGGCGAATATATTTTTAAAAAACTTCACGCCGGGTTATTAGCCAGCAAACCGAAACTGTTAGAATTAACACATCAGATGAAAGGATGACTATCATGGCTAAATTAATTTCAACTCGTGAACTGGCAACAATTATTACTGCATTACTGGTAAAACCGGAATTATTGGGCGAGCTGGATTCTCCAGAAAAACATCGCGCACTGATGGAGGATCTGGGGCGTGTTGTGGCAGAGCATTGCGGCGGCAATGTCACGGAAATCGCATTGCCGGAAACCGATGGTACGGCAGTTGATGAAGCTTTGCTGGATGGCCAGCCTGTCCGCTATCTGGAAACAAAAGAAAGCTCCCCATATCTCATCGTACACCCTGACGACTCACTACCGTCTCTGACGCATAACGTTTGGATGCACGCTGATCCTGATGGCTGGGAAGAACATTTCGATGGCGAGGACAATCCCCTGATGGAGGAGTTGAGCCAGCAGTTCCGCCAGCAGGTGTATGCGCTTCTGACGCCGGAATCGCAGGCAACGCCTTCAGAGATTATCCGGACGTTACAGGACTGGCAACTGGGTGAAACCCAGCTGCCAGAAGAAGACTGTCAGTCCTATCAGGTGAAGGTGTTGTTAGAAGAGAAAAACATTCAGTGTGAAGTGGTGAATGAATCCGGCACGACTTGTTTCGGCCTCATTTTTGAGATCGATCGGGGTGTACCGACGCTGCACATCGACACGGGCAGTGATTCACTGCTGCATATTCACGCGGCACATGACGGCCTTGTTCTGACACCAGATGCGCCGAACCACGGATTTGAAGATGCTCCAGTAGACCGCTTTTCTTATAACAGCCCGTCCCTGTTGGTGCCAGGGGTGTAACCTGGCAAACAACACAGCGGTATTTTGGCCCCGAGTGAAATAATTCAGGACAGGAGTCAGGCAGATGGGCGATGTTGCCACACTACCACCGAAAATTAACGATGGCGTACTTCGACGCTGGAATGCTCAGCGCGGGCAACGAAATGGCCGAGGCGGAAGGTATAAGCGCCTTCCGTCACAAAGCAACCTAAGTAACTGGGTTGTAAGACGTCTGATTGAAGAAATCATAATGGAGGACCGACGAAGAGCAGCATCAGGTTGAGCAGTATGTTGATCAAGTTACCACTACTGGCGCAGGAGAAGTGGAAGGTATGACCCGCGTCCCGGTAGTTCCCACGATGGAACAGCTAATTGCAGGCCGGAAGCAGATAACTTCGGCCACTGGAAAAATGTCTCGATTAATGAGCCAGCGTCTTGCAGATGTTTACCGTGCAATGGTCGCAACTGCAAAGGGGGAGTGAGATGCGTGAATTACTTGGAAAGACAGGGGCAGAACATCAAGCCTCCGTAATGTATCAAACGTTTGGACACCTCGATGCGAAGCCAGGCGAAAAGCATAAAGGTCACTTCGTTTTTATCAACGGTCAGCACGGCGATCTGTGTGTTGTGCATAGTGAATTTTCATCCTTTGACGAAGGTCCTGGCTATTTCAGTGACCGTGCCGATTTCATCTGGGAATTGGTTAAAGACGGAGGACCCTGCTCTAAGGTCGGCATCTACCGGTTTGACGGCGAATACTCGCTTCCTAAACGCCGGAACGGGAAAAGGTTTTCGGGAAGCGTGACGTGCCTTCAATCATTCTAATTTCGTAGTGCATGAGCACCGACAGGTTATCAGTAAAACGGGGAGCGCCACAGTTCGCGTGCAACCTTCCCTATCCATCAACTCGAATGAGTACATAATAATGACGAACGCTGACGCATCTAACGTTAAGACCAGTCCAGAATTACCAACTCTCGAACGTGTCTATGCTCTGCTCAAGGACAACTATAAACCCGCAAGATTTGCTGATCGGGATGGGGAAATCTGGGGGCATGAGTATTCATGGAATCTGGCAAAATCAAGCCTGCAAGACCTGGAGAAGTACGGGAAATCGTATGTATCGAAGCATTCCGACCGGATGGGCGATGGATTCAGTTTTGGTCCTGACCTGGTCATTATTCGCTGACATGCGCACGGAAGTGAGTAAGATGGCTGGCTGCACCGGAGGACAAGAGTGATGAAGGGTAAAAATATCGTGGCTCGTGTCGTGCGGGAAGCGACCTATAAGTGGGAAACCCGCCACAAGTTAACGCCAGAACAATGCTCTGAAATTAATCAACTGATGCGTCGGCTTTCAGAACACCTTGCCTGCCCCGTTTGCAAAGCAATGTCCTTAAAGCAACTCAGGCACGCAGAATACATTTTGAAATGCGGAACGTGCGGTGAAGAGTTTCTTATCAATAAACGTAAAGAATCGGCTCACGCGAGTTAAGCGCGGTGAATGAGCACAACAGTAAGGTGACAACCATGAAAGAACTGATTTCGGTAGCTCAGGCGGCTCTGGACTATATCGATGCCTTACCCAGCGACATGGTGGCATCACTCCATACGATGCCTGGCTTTGATCGCGATTGGGCAACAGAAGTCATTGCCGATGCTATCGTCGAAAGTAACGAGTCCCGGGAACAGATACAGCAGCAGTCGCAGGCAATTCAGTTGCCCGAGACCTGTTTCTTTGATGGCCCGGGCAACACAACAGAAACGTATTTCCTGGCAGACGATGTCAGAGAGTTACTCCGGTCAGCGGGCGTCCAATTTAGCGAGTGATACGGGTAAAGTTCCCAGGCAGTCCGGTCTCACATCGGTATTACGCCAGACGCTGTCAACATTAATTCGATTCAGGGCATGACAATGGAAAACACAGTAATACCGACGGTAACAGAAAACGAGATGGAAGAGGTGATCACCCGTCACACGGCATACGGGCAGGTATCGGTAAGCCGCACGACAACGACGGGGCAGCGCTTGTATGCCTCCGACCTCATTCATAAAGAGGTGATTACGCTGACCTTCAGTGAATCAGAGCAGGTTGAGCGCGATGGAGTGATCCGTCATCGGCTGGCGGAAGGCAGACGCCGTTCCCCACTTCTGAAAGTCAGTCTGTCTCCGGCTCAGTGGGCCTCAATGATCACATCGTTCGGAATGAGTGACGGCGTGCCGTGTACCATTAACAGTTTGATTCGCGGCGACTATGAGCGCCAGCCGGAGATTGGCTATATTGAGTCGACACGCGAACGTTATGAGCGTCAGATCCGGGAAGCCTCTGAGCGCGAGATGGCGAAAGTGAATGAAAAGCTGAAAGCACTGGCTTTGCTGGTGGCAAAAGGCAAGGCAGGAAAGCGCGAGCTTGAAGAAGTATATCAGTCTCTGTCCGGCGCAATCGCCAACCTGCCGGTTAATCTGGCCTTCAGCACCCAGTTGATGCAGGAATCCATGGACAAAATCGTCTCACACGGCAAGGCCGAACTCGAAGCCTCCGCCATGGGCGTGGCCGCTCGTCTCGGTATGAAAGAAATTAGCCGCTTGGCCTCGTTGGAAGACAAGAAGTAACCGGTACGATCACCCATAAGCATACCTGCTGCACACATAAGCGGCACAAAGCTCAGTGGCCAATTCATAGCGTGTTGACATAAACCGTACACACAAATGTGCTTCGTCGTGGCGGGTGCCTGATATGCGGTTCCCGACGCGGCCCCCTTCTCTCTTTAGCGGTCCACAGGACTCCAGGTAATGCCGGTGGGCTGTATCCAGGACGTTTTCCAGTAGCCGACAGTGGTCGGCGTCATACCCCTTAAGAAGGTGTTCCAGTTCTGCCATGGCGAGTGCGGGTGGTAACCAGGTGACGCCAAGACGCAAAAATTGGAGCTGCATTTGAATTTGATGGCGATCGGGCGTGAGACCCTGCACCCGGGGAGCGCGATAGCAAATTCTCTCCAGTGGAGCGAAATGCGTGATAAACGTTTTCTCAGCAATCTCTGACATTCGACTAAATCAGCCTGTTCCGTTTCTTTCTGGCTACGTTAAGACACCATGAAAAGGCCCCGTATGACGGGGCCGGTTCTGTGGTGTTTATTGGATTTGCGGCAGCTCGATCATGAAGCGGGATTCGCCAACTTTGCCGCTGGTGGCCGGGAAGATCGGGATCAGGATGCCATCCCCTTGACCGAAGTCTATTGTGATGTCTTTCGAATCTCCGGGAATGACAGTCGCCCCATTCATACTGACCGCAAAGGCCGCATCTTTACGGACCGTCAGCGTGCCGGTCTGCACTCCTGTGATCAGCGAACCATCTTTCTTCCGGATGCTGTTGGTCCGCAGATACGCCAGTGGCTGGTTATCTGATGTCTTCAGCCCCATGCCCACAGCCAGCGTCTTGATGGTATTAAATTCAATCAGGTTGTTCGGTACGTAGCGGAACCGGCTGCTCTTTGTGGTGCTGTTTCCGGCTTCATCCATTGCTATGGCAGTCAGCACGTAGGAATCTGCATCATCTGTTGCGGGGAAGATACGCGGGTATCAATGCTGAAGGAGTAGCTGGTTGTGGCCACGACATTCGACTTATTGTCGAGGGTTTCGGATTTAAGGGCAAAAGTCCCCTCGCCCAGTACCGGCAGTGCCATGGATTTGCCGTAGTACTCACTACCATCAGCGGCAGTGATCCTGTCGGCCACTGTCACCAGGCCGGTGACACTCTGGAACATCTGCACATTATCTGATGATCGTGTCACGGTAACGCGCTCGTAGCGGTCGAGACCAGATATCAAGTTCAGCGTAATTGCGCTACCTGGGTTGAGATACGCTCTGGAGGGTTCAGCATTCACTTTCGTACCACGTGTGTCGGTGTACGAATAGTTGTACAGCTGAGCCTGGCCGCAAAGTGGGAACAGCAGTGCCGCATAGACGGCGGCGATCAACGGACCTCTGTAAAATTTCATTTATGTTCTCCTGGTTGGCCAGGAAATTTTACCCGAAACGTTTTCATCACCCGGGTGATAAGAGGTGTAATTATTCAGTAAAACAACGCCCGTTTGTGCGCCTTTTGCCAGGCCAGCGAAAGTGACAATATCCGCTGATTAACGGCCCAGAAATACTCTGCTTAACGAAAAAGTGCCGGAGGTGAATCGTTTAAAATAACGACAAAACAATAGGGGAATACTGAATGAAATATCAGACTATAACTTTGGCTATGGTTTTGCTCGGCGTCTCAGTTCCGGTAACAGCTCAGATTTATGAATCCAGCTTTACAGATACCAATGGCATTGAAGTACACGCGCCTTCAACCCGGATGCTACTCAATCCGGCTTCTACCGTAACGCTGACGCTTATTTCTGGATTGGATCGCTTTGTAAACGTTAAAGTGACCCGGGAAACCGGGGCGCAGTTGTACAATACCACCACTACCCGTACCGGTGTGGCTGATCGGCTAAAAGCAGCCGACGGCAGTGAATTTTACGGGAAGAAAGTAACTTTACCCGCTCTCGGGGAAGGAAAACTGATCGTCCAGGTCAACATTTTGGATCTGAATCAGTCAGTGGTAGCTACGTATAACTACAACTGGACAATAGACACCACACCTCCGGCTGCAAATGCCCTTACAGCAACCACATCACTGGGCACTGGAACTGGAGCGGTATTTAAATTAGGTCTTGAAGCTGTGGCGCAATACAGCTTTTTATCAACGGGCATCGCTGATGCGGTTGGAATAGATAAAGGCATATTTGAAATCTATCGCGCTAATGGAACCCTTTTCAGCTCAACGCCAATGAAATACAACGTCGGTGACAAGACGATGTACCTGCCCTACACCTTCGCAAGTGTGAAGCAACCGGGCATCCCTGATAGCAACCTTGACGAAGAATTTCAGGCAAAAGCCAAAATTTACGACACCGCCGGGAATATCCGCACGTTACCGACCCAAAAATTTCGGTTTGATAATACAATTGGTGAGATATCCCTTTTCGCTGTTCATGATCCAAATGATGCAACCAGCGTCGTTCCCGGCGTGAAAAACTACCCGGCCTATAAAGCCGGTATGGTGGTTAACGAAAACCCTATCAGGCTGGTGTATAAAATCCCGAGATCTAACTACCGGGCATATGCAGAGGGTGGACTGGAATTTATTAACCTTTATTCGGCTGCAAAAGAAATCGCTTCTGATGCCACCTACAGCTATGTCGAAATGACGCTGCCATTTGGTGCCTTCAATGGGGATATGGCTCGTATGGCCAACTTTGGACAGTGGGCAGGATACTTCCCGACCTACACGATGACGCTCAACCCGAACGCAAACAAGACGCCTGCTTTTACTGGCACCTGGGAGGATTTTCAGGATAGCAATGGCACCTGGTATAAGTCGAAGGACTTCGAGACAGTTCTGTCTTCCAGATTGCCGATTAAAATCGTCCGGGCAAGATTTAATGTAGAAGCCAGACCGTTTGAGCAGGAAGTTGGGGGACGCCTAACCTGCCGCATTCCGGTTGGCCAGACAAGTTGCGAAGCTCCTGAGAATTTTGATATGGCGGTAGGGACTCAGGGTTATAACCGTACACTTTATTATGTACGCAGTGTCGCGAACCCTATTCTTCGTTCCGAGCAGTGGGTTATGACACGCTGGAACAATCAAATCGTCCCAGAAATTGGTGAGATCACCTACAGCCCGACATCTAAGATACTGACTGTTGAAGCTCATCTCAACAGAGATAATGATTGGTTCGACGGATTCAGACTCCTCGGATTCTATCTTACCGATAAGAACTCCAAACAGCGCATGACGCCTGTGGGAGTCGAAAAGTCCAGAAACGCGGGTAACTACACGATTGAGTATGACCTTTCCCGGCAGTCTGAAGGGCAATACAACGTTGAAGTGAATATTCAGGATCGTTTCGGTAACCAGACAAACAAAACCTATGGCGTGATAGCTCTCGATGCCACACCCCCAACGGTTGCTATTACCTTCGAAGGGAAGCCGGTAAAGGATGACACCGTCGTCTATGGTCTGGAAAATCTGCGCATTGCACTGAGCGATAACCTGACCACACCTCGCATTACTCGTCTCCAGCTAACTGGCGGACCGACATCAGACAATGTTGAACTCAGTTGGTCACCTGCTGGTAAAGACATATACTCGCCGGAATATCCGCGCATATTCCCGAATTTCGAGCCCTCTGAAAACTATGCTCTCAGTGTGACAGTGTCGGACAGCCAGTCCAACACAAAAACTTACACACAGAAGTTCAGTTATCTCCCGAATAACTTGGTACAGCTGCATAACCTTCGAACCCTTGCAGTAAAGTCGGCGCTCAAAACCTCTGATAACGTGCCACTTGCCTATCTGTCTACAAACATGCTCCGCAAGACTAACGGTGAAATAGCCAAAGGCTTACAGAACGCGACCCTCTCAGTACGTAAGGATGCCAACTTCGGGATAGTGTTTAATGGAGCGGAGGCAGCTCCTGGGGAGTCTGTAAATGTTAATATCGACATGGGTATGGGTGATAATCTTCTCATGCCGGTTTATCCATCAGAGAACGGCAAGACCGGAGCCGCTGAGTTTATGATCCAAATTGATGAGCTGAAGTAACCATAAAAAGCCGTCAGTCACTCTGGCGGCTTTTTTTCGTGACGCCATTTCCTGCATTTTCTCCGCTCTCTCTCCTCATAACTCTGTAGCCGCTTGCGTCAAAAAAGTAACTTTTTCTACAAGGGAAGAAGTGTGCTAGTGCGGTTCTTAGAACGGATCGGAATTTACTCACATTTCGATCGTAATGCTTCATGACGTCTCTGTGCATAGTTATCAACAGGATAGAATAATAATAAAGATCAATATAGGATCAATAGCAGATCAAAAAGGAATAACGATCCTCGCAGGCCAGTAATATCGGGGCTCTCAGCGGATCGCCATCCACTGTACAGGGGGCGAAATACACTATGTCGGGTAATCCATCCACTATACAGGGTGCATAATCCACTATACCGGGTGGATTCGATACACTATACCGGGTAGGATGTAGATCTTATGCACAAAACGGATCTTTCTATATGTCTAGTAATAACAACAAGTTATCTCTTGTCATTGAAGAGTCCCTAAAAGATTCCGGGGAAGTTATCCAACTGCTTCCCACGCTAAGACAGACCATTCAGCCGAAAGTTTTACTCCGTCTGGGTGTGTTTGTGCCAACACTGAAATCCACGGATAAGGGTGGCCGGAAGAGTCACCGCATCGATGCCACCGAACCCCTTTCGAGACTATCCATTGTCGAGGGTGAAGGCTACAGCCAGATCCAAATTTATGGCCCGCGCCTCGACATGGACTCTGACTTCAAATCATGGTGTGGGATCGTTTATGCATTGTCTAACCGTCCGCTCGACTCGGAAGGTCAGCTGGAGCTGAATTTCCCGGAGTTTGCTAAGTTCTGCGGTTTTGACACTAAGCGCATTGATAGGCAATTGAAAGAGCGTTTTGATGCTTCATTGACGCGTATTGCCCGAACCAGTATCTCGTTCATTAAGAAAATACCCGGTACAGACGATCAGATAACGATAAACATGCACCTCGTGGAATCCACGTACTACGACAGTTCCACCGGGAAAATCGTCATCAAGCCAAATTCGAAGCTCAATACGCTGTATCGCGTCGACGGTAAAACCCGACTCTACCTGAAGACGTTGCAGAAACTGGCCCGTAAGGAGTCCGCACAGGCCCTGTATCTGTATCTGGCTGAGTTACCGAGCACCTTTTACCGTATCGGATTTGACCGGCTGCGTGAACGCCTGCAACTGTCCTCACATCTTGGCAACCAGAATGCCACAGTTAAAAAGGCGCTGGGCCAGCTTAAAGAGATCGGTTTTCTGGAATACTCCATAGACAAAGAAAACGGCGATTATGTACTGAATATTCTGAAAAGAAACATGAAGCCATGATAGATGCCGGATAATGCAGCTGCCTGCCGCGTGGGTGGCTGCATTACCCGGAATAGTGGATATTCTTCTCCTTTCCGCTCTGTTTTTACCCGGTACAGTGGATCTCCACTACACCGGGTAATGTCAGCCCTAAAACTCCGATGCAGCCCTTTCTCTTCAGCCTTACCCTGACGATTCTGTGTGTTTTTCAACCAAAATGTGAACTATACCCGGTACAGTGGAGCCACGAAAATGTGATCCATACCCGGTATAGTGGATAAGGCCCCTTGCGAACCAGGCACCGGAAATGTGGCGGCACTGGTTGGCAAGTTTTACCCGGTATAGTGGAGCCCGTTACTGCCTCCGCCCCGGATGGCGTGATGTCACGGGAAGGAAGATATACCCGATAAAGTGGTTCGTGAAGGGTGAACGGCCCTGATAGCACGATGAGGCTGAAGTGGAAACTGTACCCGGTATAGTGGAGCCACTAAGATTGCGTACCCGGTGGCTGAGAGGGGAATCTTTTCCCGCCACAGTGGAGTAGCTGATATCGTCGAAAATGTCTTAACCACAATACGGCCATTCTGTTGCTGCACTAAAGAAATGCATCATCGAGTCTCAGGTGTTTTAAGTTGGTAAACCCCCTTCCACCAGGTGTCGAAAGAGACGCTATCATCGCAGCGCATAAACATGCCGTTATGCCTTGCGACAACGCTGAGAGAACCTTTATTTTTACCGCAGGTCTTCTCAAAAGACTCTGTAGCTTTAATAAAAGTTTCACCATCCGTGATGGTCGGGGAATCCAGTTCCTTCGCCAGCCATGACGGATAGCTGTCAGCATTAACCCATACAAGGCGTTCCACAACTGAAAAGAGTACGCCGACAAGGCCAACCGCCCAGAGCGTAATAACCAGTAAACGTAAAATTCGCAGGACTATGAATTTTGAATGCTGTAAAGGCGAGACAAGAAATGGCAACGATATCATGACTGTGAGCATGACTGATGACGCCAGCAACGTGTATAACAATGCCCATGATTTCACATAGGCCGAAAACGCGATCATCAAGCCAATAAGAACAAAGAGCGGTGCAGCGCTTTTCAGACTACCCATGTTTATTTTCATTATTTTGATGCTCCATTTTGTACGAGTTTAGAGATACTACGTTTAAAATCATCTACGGCCTCAAAAAAGGTTCGTGGATGACGTTATTGGTTTTTTATATTGTACCATTGGTGAGCGTTTACCTTTTTACCCTTTAATTAAGGCACCAGGATTCGCCCCTGAAAAAGCGAATTCCATGAGGTTAATGTATGTCACACAATATTTTTATAGCTGAGTTTGATGATGGACTTCGGATGTACGGTATCAATGACGGTACAGCCTGCCATATGCATGCTTTTTTGTTTCAGACCCAGGCGCAAGTAGAACACTGGCTGGGAAGCGGTGATCGTGATACCCGCAAGTTACCTGTAATGCCAGAAAACGCCTCATTGACGGAGGAAAACGTCACTATCGGCCCTGACGAAACATGGGCTTTTCGCTCCCGAGCTTCACGCACCGCACAATGGATCACCGGCCCCCTTGAACATGACAGTGAGTCATGGGAAGACCAGTCTGTATATGGCCACAGCACGTGAACTTCACGCCTCCAGTCCTGCTGACCGACATAGGCAGGACAGGGGTTTACAGTACCCGGTACAGTGTATCGCCTTGCTGAACCCGTGTTTGCTGCTGCTGGCCCAGCGGACGGATGCTGGGAAAGTCAAAGATGATCAGTTTTAGATCCGCGTTCGCGGGGATAATTATTCCTACTGGAATGTTAGCTACAGCGTTAGAATCCATTTTGTTGCCTCACCTTACAAGGGCGATTAACCGTCTTAATGGCAGCATTCGCCCGATCAGGCCGCAGGGGTAACAACTTGTGGTCTTTTTCGTACACAAGGAGTGTTTATGCCTTACATCCCCGAAACACTGGAAGGAACGTTTTTCCGCAAGACTATTGAAACATCACCGGAAGGTGAAAGCCTGTACTGGTTTCGCCGTGCAGATGGCATAGAATTCGCCGTCATTGAGTCGGCTCGCTACCCAGGCAATGATGCCGTGGTAATTTGCGGGGACGGGCGCCCAACAGGCAACACGATTTCAGAATCGCTTTTTGTCATTACTGATGACATGCGGGCGCTTCCCCGTGGCGTGTATGAACAGGAGGCGCATGATGCCTAACCAGATCCCGAACAACCCTACACTTCCGAAGAATTTCGACATTACGCCTAACGAGAAGCGCAGCAAGGCCCAGCTCGATGCCTGGTGGGATCATCCTTACTGCGTCACCCATAACGAGAAATTTCACGTGTACTGTCTGAACGGCGGGGCGTGGGATAGGCCGACATGGCTGGCTCAGGCTGACACGTATGATGAGGCCTGTGAACTGGCAGAACGGAAACAAGCTGAGTGGGTGGCACGCCGGGAACAGCCTATTTACTATATGACCTTTGAGCCGCCTTTTCAGATGGTGCGACAGCCGCAACGCCCTGATCATGATGCTGTAGTAGTTGTGTCGTTCGAAACGAAGGAAGAACTGGACGCCTGGAGCGCAGCGCAGCAATAAAAAAGCCTCCCGTTTAGGCGCCTCTTAAGGATGGGTTTTCGTGGCTAAAGATGAAAAGCAACACGCTTCCCGGTTAGGAGAGTTGCCCAAATCCACTATGCCGGGTGAATGATGTGTTGATCCATGCTGACGGGTAGGTGTATGGGCAGATCCGCAGAGAGCGGCAGGCCAGTTTCATTTGCGGTTTTAGTGATGGGACATCAGGTTATCCACAAAAACGGTGCATAAACCTGTGACCGGAATCTGGATAAGATGGGATAATCATCATCGCGGTGCCATTACCTTGAAAGGGTGACCCGGTACCGGGTCACCCTGCCTCGCTTTTACTTCAGTTCCTCGATATTCAGCATAAATTCTGACGTTCCGCTGACGCCGGAAATCGATGGGAAAATCGGGAAGCTGCGGCTGTCACCCAGACCCAGATCCAGCTGAACGTTTTTGCTCTCCCCTGGTGCTGCGGAAACCCCATTCACCGTAACGCCGAAGGCCGCATCCTTACGTACCGTCAGTATCGCGTCCTGTTTCCCTGTTGCGATAGAACCGTCCTTCTTGCGCAGCTGGCTGGCATACAGTACAGCCAGCGGCGTGTTGTCGGACGTTTTCAGGGCGGTACTGACGGAGATGGTCTTAAGGTTCTCCAGACGTACCAGGTTGTTCGGCAGGTAGTTAAATTCGACGGCGCTTTCTTTAACGTTGTTCATCTCGTCTTTGGCATACACGGTCAACGTGTAGGTTTCACCGTCATTAAGTGACGGGAAGATCTTCGGGTAATTCGGTGTATAGAGATCATTTCCGAGATTTACCCAGGACAACTCAACAGCATCAGATACCGGTCCACCTCGAAGCGTCATGCGAGTTAACGAGGGTTTGGTCAGAGTATCTGCGAGCTGAATTCGGA
Organism: Klebsiella sp. RHBSTW-00484; assembly: GCF_013705725.1. Taxonomy (NCBI): domain Bacteria; kingdom Pseudomonadati; phylum Pseudomonadota; class Gammaproteobacteria; order Enterobacterales; family Enterobacteriaceae; genus Klebsiella; species Klebsiella sp. RHBSTW-00484. Next base: position 249,924 of record NZ_CP055482.1, read on the forward strand.
CGTTTTCCAAGCCGAACACTGTCACGTTGCTGGTGATAGGTTTGTTTTCGTAGTTGATACTGATGGACGGCGGCGAGTTATCGACCGTCACGGTTTTGTAGGCTAAGCTTCCCGTGTTGCTGAAAGAATCCTGGGCGTTGAGCTGCACGTTATAGCTGCCCTCCGGGATCTGTTTCAGGTTGAAGTCGTAAGTATAATTCCCGGTTGCTGTGTTACGCCCCGTTTGTTTTCCTGTCACGTTGATATCCGCGTTATTGCGGGATTTGTCAGACAACCACACCCGGCTCAGTTTAACGGCATCGAAATACCATCCGTCTCCTGGCTCGTTGACGAATACCTGAAGAATGTTGGTCGCATCATTGTAGTTGTAGCCAGTAACTGTGGGCCCCTTTGTATGCCAGGCGATGTTTTCCCAGAGCGGCATGAAGAAGGTGGACTCGGTTGTCGAACGCACTTCATAGGCAGTATGTATATAGCCGGTGGTACCGTTTGTAATCGCCTGTGTCAGGTCGACAGTACACGACGTTGACCCGGCAGGGATCTTGCAGGTGGCACTGCCGGTAATTGCTTGTTCGTAGGGGCGTGCTTGCACAGTGAAACGGATCTTGGTTAGGTTCACCGGCATATCTGAAGCCAGAAAATTTTTCCAGTCGACGCTATTGAACCAAGTGCCGTCAGACTTCTGTCGCTCAATCGCAGGACTCCCCCACGCAGGACTTTTTACCGCCGCCGGGTCCCAGTTCAGCCAGGAGGCGTACTGAGTCAGACCGCCACCGGCCCATTGGTACCTGTTCACAGGGCGATAGTAGTTTCCATCCAGAGTACCCTGTGGGAGCTTCACTTCTACGTACACATAGGTCGTGTCTTCTGAAATAACCTTAGAGCCGCCATAATTGTTAAGAATGGTGATGCCGCCGTTACGGTATGGCTGCCAGTTAGTTCGGGGAATACGAATGACCATCCGGTACGGGTTTTCGAGTACAGAGAGCCCCCGCACAAACGGTACGTACCCTGAAGAGATCCCTGGAACCACACTCGTACTGACTCGTGAGTCATGGACCGCAAAGGGCGTATATTCACCTATCTGGTCATCAAATAAAAAGCGCTGCGGAGGAATATTCAGCGTGTTTCCGGCCTTATCAGTGATGATAAAATTGAAGGTGAATTCTTCATTGAGATCGCTGGTGGGCATGCCAGGTTGAGTGACCGCTTCCTTTATCCAGGGGTAAAAGGCACGTTTTGCCGCCGTGTCGTAGCTGAGTGTATTATCGGAAACGACTGTTCCATTGCTGCGCTTGATGACCAACCGGATCTTGTCTATGCCATACGCATCATCAACGCCGTCAGCAAAGATGGAAAACTGGCCAGAACCTCCGCGACCGAGCTCCCAAAGTGGTCCACTCAGGACCATGTCATAGCCTGCGTTCTGGCTTGGGTATATGCTGGTGTACTTCGGCGCTGTAGTATCGATGGTGAAACGATACGTTGTGGAACTTACGACGGCTTGCTGGAGATCTAGCGTGTCATTGATTACCGTGAAAGACCCTTCACCAAGTGCAGGTAACCCCATGTCCTTTCCGTAATACTCTGTGCCGTCGGCAGCAACAATGCGGTCTGCAACACTTATCTTGGCCGTTAGTCCCGAATACATAACCTTTTTATCACTGTCCCTGGTTACAGTCACACGTTCGTACCGGTCTAGACCGGAAATTAAGTTTAGGGTCAGGGCGCCAGCCGGATTGAGATAGCTCTGCGTTGCAGGCTTAAGCGTCATTGCCAGCTGATTGGTGTCGGTATAGGAATAACTGAAAATCTGAGCCGCCGCCGGATAAGTTGAAGAGATGGCCGTGGCAATGATACAGCCTGTCAGTATTTTACGCATGTGATGCTCCCGGGATGTATTTGTCCCTATTTTACAAAATCATTTCTTCTGACCTTGCTGGTTATCAGAGGTATTTCATAGCTTTAAACTTTTGAAAATGTCCGTTATAACAACTTTGGCGAGGTAAAAATTGGCAACGGATTGACTATTGAGATGGATCTTCACCAGGACGAGAAAAAGTGACTTTTCGTACACGAACAAGTAAGCAAGAATTCATGTTTTGATGTAAATGCCACAGTGCGGGAACTGAAAGATATGGGTGGAGGTTTGGCTATATTTCAGCAAGGTGCCGACTTAACGACACCCCAAAATTATTCAGAACTGCGGGAATTCCACGGCAAACTCAGATGTACCAGAAACGCCACTCTTTCCTGGTGTGACAGAATAAATACGTTCTTCACCCTGCCCCATATCAAAAATGATTGCCTTTGTCTCTCCTGGCGCAACGGTTACGCCAGCTACACTTACCGGGAAGTCAGCATCTTTCCGCACGGACAGCGTACCGTTTAACTGCCCAGTAATGACAGAACCATCCTTTCGGCGAAGTACGCTTGTCCGGATAAAAGCCAGTGGCTGGTTATCCGTGGTCTTTAGTGCAGCCGCAGTAGCAAGGGTACGTAGCCTGTCCAGAGTGATCATGTTTGCTGGTTGATAGAGGAAATTGAGCTTTTTCGAGGACCGGTTTCCAGAGGCATCGACTGCGTGAGCTTCAATTGTATAAATGCCATCCTCTTTTGCTATTACGGGAAAGATACGCGGGTACTCTGGCGTATAAACTCCTGAGCCCTGACTGGAATAAGCTAATGTCACCTGTTCACTGTTTGGTCCACCGCTCAACACCAGTGATTCAAGCGAGGCGTCACCTGAAGGGTCAGCTACACTAATTCTGAGGTTTTCTAGTCCCTTAACCAGTTTGCCTTCAGGATCATCATTCAGATACCGGTAGGAAATTAGAGGGGCAGTGGAGTCAATGGTAAGCAAATCATTTATCACGTAGTTTGCCGTGTTGCCCACAAGATCTCTTGCATAGGCGGACAGAACGGTATATTTGCCGTCCGGCAGATCAGCATAGGAAATGACCGCGTTTTTTGTTTTAAAATCACTCTCTGTCCATGTCCTGGCGGGTAGGTCAATCACATTCCCCGTTTCGGTTTTAAGCACCACGCCAAATTCTCGGGTATCCCATGCTCCTATTTGCCATCCATTTATCCGGTCATCATCAGTAACCGTCATGGTTACATTTTTATCCATACGGTTAATTTTTACGGCGTTAATAACCGGTGGGTTGTTATCCCAAATCACTACGAATGCCCCAGCCAGATTATCATAAATAGCAGTACCGTCTTTACCTGAGACCAGATGGATGTATTGCATCCCCTTATCGGAAGTAAAGGTATAATCCACGTTCATGGTACAACCAGTGCTTCCTACCGGGATAAGGCAGTACCAGTTACGGTTCGAATTAGCTGCAACCCGTTGTACATAGTTACGAGGTTCGGTAGTCACGCGTATTTGGGTAAATTTGGCAGTTCTTACATTCCCAGTAGCACTGCTCCATTTACCGGTATCACTACGAAAAATTTCTTTGCTTGTGACCTTTGGTGCAAGTTCCATGGTTGGGGAAGGAGTGAAAGATAACTCAGAGTGATGGTACCGACGAACGCCTCCCGCAAGTGTCTGGAATTCGTGATAAATATCACCGGTACTGGGGAAAACAAAATTGAACGAATAAATATTATATGTGCTGTCAGAACTTTGATAATTGGCATCTGCCCACCCAAAGCTTGTTTTATTAGCAGCAGTAAAGTTACTTTTATTCCTGAGTACCCGCAATGATATTGGATTACTGTAAACAGTTATCCCAGCTGAGTAGTTTTCCCAGGTATTTGTCCTGGTATTAAGCACCTGTAGAACAGAAGGAGGGTTGACCCGATCAATCACACTTTGTCTGCTTACTGATGCTTTATTTCCTGCCTTGTCATAAACATAAAGGCCCATACGGTATTCAGACTGAGAAGCTGGCGCCAGGGCTGGATCGCTCGCAGTAGTATTTTGGACGGTTACTGAATTATCGACCAGGTTAATTACAGCCCCTCTCTTTCGTTCAACGCCGTTCGAATCGACAAGAAAGTACTCAGCCCGGTCGAGACCAGAGCGACTGTCTGAAAGGCCTGAAAAGACGAGAGCCTGAACAGAGGCATACTGCATACCTGAAGGAACGCTGGTAAAGATGGCTTCGCTACCATATTGCCATCCATTTCGCGTATATCCAATTGTGCTAGTTTTAGGGGGAGTGCGGTCGATAGATATAACGTAGTCCCGGCGAGAAATTTCATTATTTTGGAGATCTGTGATCACTTCCCTCAGGGTGTAATTATCTTCACCAAACGCAGGGACACTTAACCTTTTTCCATAATAGTCATACCCGCTACTGGAGGTCATACGGTCATCAACCGTAACTTTGCTACTTTTCGTGCTCCACAAGCTTGCACCGTTGACATTAAGTAACGACAACTGGACGTACCGGTCTAAGCCGGAGATTACATCAGCCTCGAATGAGGTTGCTGGATTAATCCACTGCACAGATGGAACAACAATCTTTGGTTGATTCTGAGTGTCATTGAATCTTAACTCTGCAATCTCAGCTTGTGCCGTAAACGAAAAAGCTATGAGTGGTGCTAAAAGTATCGCCCTGCATTTCATGATTATCCTCCCCCAGTCAGGTATCAATAATACCAAGTGAGCAAGGCTAACTTTTCTGGGAAGGGGATATAAAAAACAAGAAAAAAAGAGTGAAATGTTCGCCAATAAAAGCAGGAATGCGAAGTGCTTAACATGCACTATTAATCACAGTTTATCTCATCCTGAGTAATAACCACTGCTCGGGCTCCCCGCTATCTTGTAGGGAGCCCATAAAGGGAGCAATCTGTACCAACTCCTTTAACAGGTTAGTTTTCAAACCAGGGCGAATCGGCAGCGTTGGCGGAGTCTTCACTTTGCGGTGACTCTCCCAGAAATTGCACTTCATGTACCGGTTTACTTTTCCCCAGGCTCTGCTGGAAATCATCCATCATAAATTCAACATCATTTTGGTCCTCTGGCAGGCCAGGTGAGATTTCAGACATGGTCTTTCCTTCAGTTAAAGGCATTCTACATACAGAACACGGACGGAGACGGCAGTGTTGTCAAACTCGTTATCGAAGGTGTCCATCCATTCAGCACGGTATCCCTCGCCCAGCAGGTTATCGATCCCCTGAAGGGATAGCGGCAGGACGGCCGCTAAACGCCCGCCGGAAACGAGATGAGACGCAGCGGCCAGTAGATGGAGTTTAGCCCGGTTGTCAGCAAAAGGTGGGTTCATCACCACGCAGTCGAATTTCTGATTTGGGTTCGCTGCTGACCATGCCAGAAAATCGGCCTCCGTTGTATCGTAACCTTTAGCTCGGGAGACCAGACAATTTAGTGTATCCAGTTCGATGCCGGTAACGTTGACGCTCTTAGGAAAACATTGCAGCAAATCCCCGTGCCCGATGCTTGGCTCTAGCAGTCGCTCCCCCTCCCCGGTCGCAATAATGGATGCGACGTATTCACTGAGTCGCAGCGATGAAGGGTAAAACTGGTGGGATACAATATCGGGCATGGCACCCATATGACCGATGAAGCGCATCACTTCGGTCGGGTCATAATCAAATGTCACATGGTAGCTAGTAATCCGGGCACCGAGGAACCGCAGAACCTCCGCGTTCACCTGCCGCGTTTTATCAGCGAACTCACCGGCATAACCGAGCGATGTCCAGCTGGACCATTCCTTTTCATTCCGAGTGAATTCCAGCTCTGCGAGCTGCATCCGTGAATGAAAATCGATGCAGCGTTTCAGTGCCGGGAACTCCTGCAACGTGGCTTTGTAATGGGCTAAGCGTTCAGTAGGCAGCGCCAGAGGGACAATGGCAGCAAGAATGTTGTTAAGCCGTTCTGCAATATCAGGATGTACATCAATGTGCATCGAACCATTCTTGTAAACCCGAAAACGAATACTGTTGCCATCCAGGCTGATCCAATTTCTGAACCCAGCATGACCAACCATATTCTCAACCATTTTTTTCGTGTCATAGACCGGTTTAACTGTTTCTCCCCGGAAATAAGAACAGATCACCCGCAGTTCCGACAGTGGCATGAGTCCTGATTCTTTGAATTCAACTTTAAGTTTTACCCACTTGTCTTTCACCCCTTCACAGACACCGACGGTGATCATGCGGGTTGAGAAACCAAAAGCTTTATTGGTTTTGTGGTGACGGCTTAATGATTGAAAAACGGCATAGACGCGCTCTTTAATGAACTGATGCCGGTCATTGAGCAATGTGACAACCGTGGCAACTACTGCGTCGAGTGTAAACTCAGGGATCTCTTGCGGAGGCCGGTGATACCGGTCAGCAGTAAATTGCTTGTCCCATTCGTTCTTTTTTTCGTCAGACATCACGGACAGCACATCGGTAAGGGCCATTACCCGCTTCCAGTACTCAGAACGAAGTGCATTTTCTGCGTACAGGGCATCTGTTTCTGAAATGAGATGGTTATAGCCCGAGAGGTAGGAATAGAGCTTCTGATTTCCGTATTTCATAAACTGAGTGGACATGGACCTCAGTAAACTAAGCTCTTCGTTATAGGATTCGACCTGGCTGGCAATGATGCCAAGCTCTTCCCGCATTTCGGGCAGAAAGTTATCCTCGTTAACACTGAGGCCAGTTAGGGGCATACAAGCGACCAGAGAGTTCCCTGGGGCGCCAATTTGGGGGAAATTAGATTCAACAGCAGACATAGTATCAGTCCTTTATGTAGGAATTATCTATTACCAGGATATCAACCTCGTTCAAAAAGCTAATAGGTTGGGCGACATAAAAATCTCGAAAGTTGCGCTGCGGGAGGTAGGACAGACAGATGTCGTTTTAATGAAGAGAAAGCGTGCCGGAGACAGGACAAAAAAAAGCCCCTACTTAGTAGGGGCAATGGGCGAGAGCCTGGGTGGCTCGTTCTTGAATATCGTACTTCTAATTATGTGCTACTCATAAGTTGAAATGCTTAATTCAAGCCTGTGCTGGTGGTGCTTCAGATTGTGGTTCTCCGCCAGTATTTGTGTTTTTCGCGGATTTGTAAGTCACTTTCTCCCCTTTCAATCGAGCTTGCCGATTTTCGACCCGGCGAAGCTGCTTGTTTTCTGCTTCAGTGATCTCACTTTGCAGGTTCTTGAGCATCTCCAGCATGCTTCGGTTCAACGTAAAGGAAATTTCTTCATCTTCGCTGGAGTCGGTCACTTCGGGAAGTTGGATATCACCGAGTTTCTGCAACAAACTCGTAGTGATGAGTTTGACCCCTTCTACGGCTTTTGTGGCGAGAACAGGTGGAACACGTGCCGGTTTAAAATCGGAAGGGACAACACGAATACTGCCACGTGGCGTCTTCTTAATCTTGATACCGCTTGAATCAGCTTTCTCAAGCTCGGCGATCATTTTTTCGATACGAGAGATGGCTTCCGTTTCACCGAACTCATCAATAAGGGATAGGACTGCAACATAGGAAATAGCATCGGCATGGATTAATTTTTTGATGTAGACAGAGCATCCGGTCAGACGAATGAGAGCAGCAATGGTTGTACTACTCTTGCCCTCACGTTCGGCAATACGATCAAGCGACCATCCGCCCAGCGCCTGAAGACGTCTGTAGGATTCACCCAGTGCCACTGGAGAAAGAGCCAGACCACGGTTCCCGTCAATTGTCGTCAGTTCGCAGCTGATCTCATCGGCTTTCATCTCGATGCAAAGAATGGTGAGGTCAGTATGTCCTTCTGCCTGAGCCATTAAAGCCGCTTTTAAACGGCAATGGCCCTGGCAAACGTACGGAATACCGTCTTTGATCAGAACGCGTATAGGGTCAACGTAATCACCCCGGATGAATGCACACTTGATGTTATTGAGATGATCTACGACTTCCGGCAGCTGGTAATATGCCTCCCCCATCCCCATCTCACGGGAGTTGAAGCCTGGCGAGATTTGAACCACTGAAGGGTTGATAGCCCAAGCTTTTTGTTCAGTGACTTCATTACAAAGGTCAGGGTTCGCGTCGCGGAACTGCTTCATGCCACTGACGAATCGGCCGGAACCTGTCACTGTTGAAAATGACACGAGGGGTGATTTAAAGACCCGTGAGTTAGTTTGCTGGGAATCAGTCATCAGATCACTCATAGATACTCCGTTGTATTCTTTTTTGCCATACCTTTCATCTGTGCGTGAATACTACCGGAAAAAAAAATCTCACTTTTTCGTTAAAAAGGTACTTTTGGGGTTTATTCCGAATTTCGCGAAGCAAAACGTTCTGATGCTCAGACCTAAAAGATTAAATAAACAATTAAAAACAAATGTTTATGCGAGCTAAGAAGGTAGTTAACTTTTTTGCCAAAAAGTGAAAAAAAATAAAAAAATGTGTCGGAATGAAAATTTCTTTCACAACACCCGCGATTTTCCCTGCTTAAACCTTGTTGGTTGTAATCCGGCTTTCGGTACCATAAGGGTGACATACCGATAATGCTTAAAGGAGAATACGCGTTGCGAAAACATACACCAATCATCAAATGGGCGGGGGGTAAAACCAAACTGATGCCATTCATCAGTCAGCATTTCCCACATGATCAGAGCCGTCGGTGGGTCGAACCATTTATCGGCGGGGGCGCTGTGTTCCTTAACATGTTTGCCACCGATGCACTCTTGGCAGACAGTAATCCGGATCTAATCAATCTGTACCGCAACATCCAGCGGAATAAATCGGCATTCATCAGAGAAGTGAATCTTCTGGCGGAAAGGGAATTTGATAAAGAGGATTACTTAAAGCTGAGGAACACGTTTAACAGCACCAGTTTGGATGATGCCCCGCTGCAACGAGCAGTCCTTTTCTACGCAATGAACCGACTCGGATATAACGGCCTGTGTCGTTACAATCTGAAACGTAAGTACTCAGTTCCGTGGGGGAATCGATCCAAGTTAACTCTGGACCCCCAGAAAGTCGATTATCTCTCATTCAGACTTTCTGGCGTTGAGCTGACAACCGCAGATTTTGGTCTGACGTTGGAGAGTGCTGGTGGTTGTGACCAAATTTATTGCGATCCGCCTTATGATAAAATCAGCAAAACCAGCTTTGTCAGTTATGACGGCATACCGTTCAATAAGAGCGCACATGTTAAACTGGCGGATATGCTGGTGGCAGCTCATCGTAAAGGGGCTTCAGTGGCCATATCCAACAGCTTGACTCCCTTTACGCTGGAGCTCTATGAAGAACGCGGTTTTGAAATTCATACTCTCAATGCTTACCGTTCTGTCGGCAGTCAATCAAAATCGCGAAAAAAGGAAAAAGAGATCCTGGCTGTCCTTCGTTAAGTGACAGTCAGTGGTTAGTCGATCGGGCTTATCCATTCCTCAAAGCTCAAAACTTCGGAATGGTCCCGACTGGCATAAGGAATAAACTGAAGCTCTTCGATGGACCGCTCCCCTCTCTTACCTTCACAAATAAACGATATAAGCCCCAGATCTGCAAGTTGGGTAAGAACATGCATGATTCGTACGTTCACCGTCTGCAACTGAAGAGCGTTAGCAATATCGGTAATTTTATGGGAATGGCGCCGAGACTTTCGCAAATATTCAAAAATGACAAGTTGGGTATTACGTCTCTTCAATAACTTCTCGGTCATAAATTCCTGAATTAACCCCCCAAGTAACACCAAGATCGGCCGCAGCACACCAGGGAACATCAAAGTATAAGACTGTGATGTTTTGATCAGTGTAAAGGACGTCAGAAAGCTAAAGTTCAGGCGCTTCTTTGAATACGGGATATATACGGCCAATGTAGTCGACAAGTGAGTAAGTAATTCTTCCAGATGATCCAATGTGATCATTGCTGTTTTATCGGTATTACGCAGACCGTGATAATCAATAAATGCCACTCTGGCACGACTCAGCCATTCATGTATGTTAATGGATACAGTGAACGGAGCATTTTCATCGACAACGTTGGCGGCATGATCAGCGAGCTGGTTGTGGATTAGCATAGACAGCTGGTAAAACGGAAACCGGCAGGATGGATGACACTGTAGTCCCGTTAGGGTAAGTTTTGTAGTACTCGAGCCATTTAGCGGAAAAGTAACTTTCCGGGATATAATTTTTGCTGACGCTCTTGCTGACTTGCAGATGAACCCAAGTCCAAGATCATTTTGCATACATCACTCCGTTTTAACAAAATCGCCTTAACCTGAATGTTAAGGAGAATAAAATTAAATATATAATTAATAAGATTATCATTTTTAATTTAAAAGATTAGTTAATAACGGGTGTTGAATTTAAAGAAATAGGCATATTTTTCGGAGTTTAAAACCGGGTAAAAACCCGATGCGTGAGCAACAAATTTGACGTGAGTGAGTCGGCACGACAGTGCAGAAAGCCTGTGGCTAATGAATAAACACCCTGTATTTGGGAGTTCTGTTCACTACGCACTAGGCTTTGTGGTTAATTTAAACACCGTCAGTAATGCGTAGGGCACAGAGTCAAAATAGTGGATCTTTCTCACCCTTCCGGAAAGATGATAGCTATGCCCCAATAAAACATGATCCTGCACATTACCTGTTAATGCGAATCCATCATTCTGCTTTTTGCCTGTAAAAGTAAAAAAGTAGCTGTGGGAGCCTTTTGAAAAAGCAGCTCGCACTTCTGTAAAAATGATATCAATACTCACTACATCACCAATGCTGAAAGAATGCTCAACAGGTACATCAGCGTTTTCTGGCAAATCTTTAGAAACGGGTTGGTAAGTTGAGTAGAAAGATTCTAACTGACGAACTGTTAAAAAGAGATTGTTGTTTAACTGCTGTGAAATGCTTACTGCAAACTTAGAATTATCGGCTTGTAACAATGCCAGGTGCCCGCTGTGCCTACGTTTCCAAGCGTCTAGATCGGGATTGCAGCGAAATTCCGGGATAGTTTCAAGAAATTCGATGCCCTCTTTCAGTACCAGTTTTTCCTCTGTGGCCGGTGACGTTTTGCTTCCATTACATGTCACGCAGACGGCGTTTGCGATTTCTCCTGTCCCTCCGCAGGCAAAGCATTCACGTGTGATCATGGCATAATAGTGCCCATCGTTACCGTGGAAAGGCTTTACGACCGCTGGCAATAAATAACCATCGTGAGTAAAAAAAATTGAATGTTTCATTTTTTAAGGTTCTCCAGACGTCCCTCCACGATAAGTAAAGCGTCAGTCACTTTCTGTACATACTGATCATGTCCTTCTTCAAAATGATCAAAGCGCTTACCAGCGTTGATCTCAACAATGTTACGGTCGAGCGAGGCTTTCGCAATAAGTAAATCGTTAAAAGTATTAATGACGGTAAAATGTACAATCTTGTCCATAAATTATCCTCAGCTATCTACTCATTTGTCAAAAGGTCACGAATTTCGTTCAGTTCTGTAACCTTAGATTTTGGAATGATGATTGCAGTATTTTCATCATTTAGAAGACTTAATACAAGTTGAAGTTTTGCTTCATCTAAAGTGATCTTTACACTTTCATTTGTTTTTGTGATTAAAGTGTTACTGACGTTCATAAATAAATTAGAATGCTGTCCGTCTAAAATTAATTCTGTCAGTTTATTATTGTCTGACATTGTTGACCCTACATTATCAATCAAACCAATAAATTCATTTTTTAACCGTTCAGTTTTTTTATGTGAAAGACGTTTAATACCTAACGAACTGCGAGTGATAGACTTTGTTTTAATGTCTTTAGGGTTAATATGTACAGGAGGTTTTTCCTGTTCTTCGAGTGGCTCACTGTTTGTTGCTGTTTCAACGGTTGTTGGTTTCGATAAATCAAGTACGCCAGAAGATGGCACTAAAAAAGAACAGGACTCCAAGTGTGCAAGGACTTTTGCATGATCATTGGAATACTTCAACATGATTTCAATCGCGAGTGTTTTTTTAATAAGGTTTAGGCTGATTAAACGTTGCAGTTCTAAAGGCATATCAAGGATTTTAAGCTGATTGCGAATCGCTGTGCCAGACCGCTGATAGCGCATAGCAAGGGATTCAACGGTAGAGCCAAGCTTCAGGGTCTCTGCGAGTGCGTAAGCTAGTGCAACGGGATTGAGACTGTTATTCCTGTTCCCATCAAGGTTCTCTAGGTATTCTTCGATTTTATCCTTGTAGTGCATAAGTACGACTGAAAAGAGCTGGATGTCAGCTCCTTCCGCGAGAGCAAGCAATAATGCTCTGTAACGACAATGCCCTTGCCGGACAACGTACTTGGAGTCCTTCTTTACTACCTTAATTAAATCAACACGTCGCCCCTCTTTATAGGCTTGCTTGAGAGAAATAATTGCCGATTTTACTGGCTCCTGTTCGTAACAAAGATCACCGATTACCGCTTCCCGTGGATTAAATCCAGGCTCGATAATAAGATCTTTTGGGCTGATTTCAATAATCTGATAGTCGCAATGATTCATATAAGCACCTTTTTTTATTACATGATACATTAATGCTCTCAGATTCAAACAACTCTGAAGGCATAAAAAACAAAATTTCTTTTAGTGGTTAGGTATCTTACTAATTCAAAAATAGGCTGTTTTAAAAATTAAATTAAAAAGAAAATCTGAATAGTTTGAATTTATCTTTCTTAATAACTTCATGCTAACTGATATTTTTCCCGGCTGCATTCTATACAGGGTTTGTATCCAATCCTAAATTTGTAGGGCCAGAGCTCTTTCTCAGAGGGAATTTATCCCCGTTTTCCACAAGATAGATCAATTCTTTAGATCAATAGAGATCAATAGAGAATAATAAAGATCACGACCATTGTAACGTGATGATTTTTAAAAGAAATAGCAATGATCCGGCATTCAGGTGCATGCGAAAAGCATTTGATCGAATAAGAAAAGCATTTACTTGAATTGAAAAGGCATTTAGTTTAATGCGTGAAAAGCATTTGGACGAATAATCTATTCACAGCTAAATGTAGAAAGGGAAAAACATGGTGGGTAAGTTTAA